>NZ_VUNS01000020.1 GCF_009695545.1 Victivallis lenta
GTCGATGAATAACGAAAGTTGACGGAAGCCGAGACAAAAATCAGAACAGAAAACGCCGGAAAATCCGGCAAAAAACAACGTTTGAATCCGCATGAAAAACACATGGACAAAATTTCACGGATTCAGGAAATATTTTTCGACCAACTCAAGGCGACAGAGAGCCATATTCGGATTTCCCTGTATAGCTGACACATTCCAAATTCTTCCCCTATGGTATTTCTGAATTTCGTTCATTTTGAAATGATGGATCAAATCAGCCGATTTCTGTGAAATCTGTCCATTTTTTGGAACTCGCCCAAACTCTGTCTTTTCCTCCCCTTAAACTCGCCATTTTGAAACCATTTTATATTATTATCGATAATTATATAAACACTCTAAAAACACTAACAAAATTATCTATATTTAGACTTGAATTATTTGGTCCATCATCTATCTTAAGCTATTGTAATACCAATACTTTAAGAGGTAAAAATGGACAAAATTGCAGAGCTCTCAGGAATGAGGTTTGGGGTTGAGATTGAAACTATCGGAATCAGCAGAAAAGACACCGTTTCAGCCATTCTGACAGTGGTTGGCGGCGAGATTGGACATGAAGGCGGCAGCTATGATAAATGGCACTGCATCGCTCTTGACGGTCGTAAATGGAATGCTGTTTCCGATGCTTCGATTGGTCGTGGGAATGCGGAAATTGTCAGTCCGATATTGACTTATCCTGACGACATTTCAGCTCTGCAGAATGTTATTCGGGCGATTCGAAAAAATGGAGGAAAAGTTAATTCGAGCTGTGGAATTCACGTTCATGTGGATGCCTCTTGCTTGAATGGGCGGCAATTGGGGAACCTCGCTAAAATCGTTTATAAGCAAGAGCCGTTGATTCTGCATGCACTCCAAATTTCTGAGGCTCGTTTGAACTCATATACAAAGCCGATGGAACCGTCATTTATTGAGAATGTTGATAAATATCGTCCTCATTCAATTGGGCAACTTGGTAAGCTGTGGTATAAGGATAATGACGACCACCATACAGAACACTACCATAGCTCTCGATACCACGGCGTGAACTTTCATTCTCTCTTTTATAGAGGAACAGTGGAGTTTCGTTGGTTTGAAAGCACTCTCCATGCGGGAAAGGTAAAAAGCTATATTCAATATTGCCTCCTGCTTGTCAACCGTGCAAGAGAAGTGAAATTCGCCGCCTCGAAGAAGCGCTGCCTCTCCATGGAATCGGCAAAATATGACATGAGGGTTCACCTCCTGAGAATCGGAGCCATTGGCGACGAATTCAAGACTATGAGAAAATTCTTGCTTGAGAATATGCCTGGCTGTGCCAGCTACAAGCATAAACCTGAGCAAAAGGTGGCATAACAATGTGCGGTCAATGCGGAATCATTTTGGGTAAGAAGCGTCGAACTCGGAAAGAACTGGAGGCTCTCGGCAATATGTTCACTTCGCTCCTTCAATATAATGAGCGTCGTGGTCGTGATGCCACAGGCATTTATATTGCAGATAAAAACGGAATCGGAAAAATTCTGAAAGCTCCTATTTCTGCGATACACCTGACGGAATCATCGAAATATCAGGAGGCGATTCGGAGTATCAACAATAAAACTGTGACTTTGATTGGACATACTCGCTGGAAAACGGTTGGAACGCCTATGGTGAATGGGAACAATCATCCGATTGCTACTGAGCGTTGTGTCGGCACTCATAATGGAACCATCATGAATCATAATGATCTTTTCCATGAGTTCGGTTGGCAGAGGACAGGACAGGTCGATTCTGAGGCAATTTTTCGGTGTGCTGATGATTGCATTGATAAACGGGGAAGACTCGATATGGGGGAATTTTCGGAAAAGCTGAAAAAATTTCTTGGAACCATGTCTTTCATTCTTCACAATCGTCAAGAGCCCACCATGGTCTACATTGGAATCGGCAATATGCCGCTCAGCCTTCGGTATAACTCAAAACTTCGCTGCTTGTGTTACTCGTCCGAACTGATGCCTCTGGTGATGGCGGGGAAAGGATATAGAGGATGGCATCTCCAAACACAATCGCCTATGACACTTTTTCGTTTTGACATCGCTGATTTAATGAGGAGGGATTCTGTCCCAATGATTTTCAATTTATAACGTAGAATTCGAACACAAATTTTTTAAAAAGAGGTGTTCCAAAACGTTTCTGAAAATCGATGATTTTTTGAGCTCAAAATAGCCCCCAATATTTACTGTTTCAAAACGACCGTTTCGGAATGACGGCAAGGAGAAGCAAAAAATGCGTTGTGTTATTTATAGTCGAGTATCAACCGAAGAACAGAGTACAGATAACCAGCTTCGGCAACTTCGGGAATATGCGGATCGGCAAGGTTGGAATGTTGTTGAAGAAATTCGAGACATCGCCTCTGGAGGAAAATCCGCAGAAGAACGCCAAGGACTCAAGAAAGTTTTTATCATGGCAAGGCAACGGAAATTCGATGTTTTGTTATTTTGGTCGTTGGATCGTTTCTCCAGAGAGGGATCAAGAAAGACACTCGAATATTTGACTCGACTCGATAGTTATCACACGAAGTGGCATTCCTATACCGAAGAATACATTTCTTCGTTGGGGATTTTCTCTGATGCCATTATTTCATTAATGGCATGTTTGGCAAAACAGGAACGCATTCGGATTTCAGAAAGAACCAAGGCTGGATTGGCAAGGGTGAAGGCTAAGGGCAAAGTTCTTGGTCGCCCTACTGACGTGATTGCCGACACCGAACAGATCAGAGAACTTCGCCAGAGTGGATATTCTTTATCAGAAATTTCACAAATCACCGGGGTATCAAAAACTCGTGTTCATAGGCTTCTCTCCGCTTGAATCCGTTTTGAGAAATTGTTCAAAACAAAACGAATCCATTCCCCCCCAAAAGTGTCTTTCTTCGACTTTCATCTCCAGAACCTTCTGATCAAGAAATCTGCAGATTGCCGAGAAAAGACACTTTTCCCTATTACCGATTTCACTTCACTTCCATTTCTTTCTGAGCTCAGAAAGGTTTTTATATTATTATCGATTATAATATAAGAACTTGAAGAGAAATCATTATCGAAAATAATATACGAGATCAGTTGATCCGCTCCGTTGTCCAATGATTGATCAGAACGGAGTCAGAGTTGGGGATCTGATAGTTGAATTCCTTCTGCTGAAACACTCCTGCTTTATCAAGGAAAGACACTTTCACCATCCTGTCATTGATCGAAAGTCCTTGAATGGTGATTTTTCTACCAACGAGGTAATTGGCAATATTTCCCCCATTCTTCCAGATGGATAAGTTGCTTTCCGTTCCCATGCCGAAGCTGGATATTACGCCATAATTTGTCGGTTCAATAATTCCAATATGAAAAGTGTCTTTCCCAATCACCATCTTCCGACAAAATGGGATATTAAGTTGAGCGATGGTTTCAGTTTTCAGCATTCCATCCCGCCATTTATCCTCAGGTATTCTGAAGTCCAGTTCGCCGTGTCGCAAAGAAATACTTTTCTCCTGAAAGTGAACAGGCGCATTCCGCATGGCAATGAATGCTTGCCGTACCTCCTCAGGAACGGTCAGTTCCGTAAACCGATTTTTCAAGCGTTTTCCCTCACGTCCATACCGAAGCATCGGAGCAATCGAACCTTCTCCCATGGATTCGGAATTGCGGCGATCCATCAGGCGTTGCCATTCGGCTTGGTCTATGAGCAGTTTGATCCGTTCAGATTGGGAAAGTTTGGAGAGTTTATGGTCAAGGGCGGCTGCCACCTGCTCCTCGGCAAGCGCAACCAGCCCTCCTACGTTTCCGGTCATTTCAAGTTGCGTGATAACTTGCTCCTGTTCCGCTATAACCCTTTTCCCCAATTCCAAAGATGGAACCGGGGTACACCCAAGCAGGGTACACTGCAGGAAAATAGAACAAGCATTTATTACAAACTTTTGACGCAATTCTCCCATCACTTTCTTCTGCCGTCAGAATGATACTTCACAACATTTCGAGGTATGTCGTTATAATAAGTCGCAGTAGTCTCCGGTTGTCCATTTTCATAGTAAGAAATGTACTCACCATTTAACTTACCATTTTCATAATTTTTTTTGGCTTTGATCTGCCCACTTTTGTAATATTCAATGAGTTCACCTTCTTTCCAAAGTCGCAGGTATGGAGTATATTTATATTTTTCCAGCAATTCACCTGTTGGATAGTAAGAAATCGCCTCACCATAGCCACTCGCACCACCATGCACTTGATACTCTAAGCGCTTGGCTCCATTATCATAGTATTGAATTCCTTTTTGATCTTTTCCGTCTTTGTAGTAGGCGATGCTGACAATCTGACCACTGGCAGCATACGAAATATACGGACCATTCAGCTTACCATTTTTATACTCGAACTTGATTTTTTCTCCATTTGCAAAAGAGTCGGTTGCATAACCGGAGTATGGAGTCTGAGAATTTGCCTCGTAAGTTATTCCATCTCTCTCGACCAACGTATCCCGATGAACGCTCCTTTTTCCGAATATACCCCAGCAAATGAATCCTATTCCTGTGATAATCACAAGCAAAACTGGAATCGCAGTCCACAGAATTCTTTTATTGCGTAATAAGTTTTTCTTCGATAGAGGAAGGGAGGAAGCAATCGTGGACGAAAGTGGAATAGGTTCGGTTTGTTTGGAGATTGTGATTTGGACAGAACAACTTGGGCACGTGGTTTCCAAACCGTCCCATTCGTCCTCGGCTTCTAATTTGGCATTGCATGCGGGACACCTGAAATGAAATGACATTTTTGGCTCTCCTGTGGTTGTTTGAGTTTGACATGAAAAAAGGCACATCCCGAAGGAGTGCCCATCTCTACGCCTACCACAGCGTCTCAAAGTACACACAATCAGAATGTGCCAAATATTGACACACTGATTGCAAAAGCACTTTGAGGTTAACGTTTATCGAAGTGGTAGTTCAGAGATGGACGTTATTCATCAGCTTTATAATTTTATTTCAAGTATTGTTCGTTCTTTTTTACCTCACTTTTTGCTGTATGGTTCATGGTATTCAATATATCTCTGCCGAGTGAAAAGTCAACCATATCAACAAAAAAACCAAGCCGATTGGGCTTGGCTGTACTGTGTGGTAGGCGTAGAGGTCTTCGGGATTCACTCCTGATAACATCCCCCAATAGTTGCATTGGGATATTGCTGTTGAGCAATCAGCCGTGCCCTTGAAGCATCGACTGCCTCAATGATGGTTTCGAATACCGTGGTGCGAGTTTGAACGACGACTCTGAATTTCATGAAAAATCCTCCTTGGTTTGTGTCGTCTACAGATAATCCCAATTGGCTAAATTTCAAGTCTTATTTTAAAGATAAAGCATTAATAGATAAACATATATACAATAATAAAACATGATAATCCGGGGCATTCTGGGAACGATTGCGATTCTGTCGATAAAAATTCACGAGAACTGTTAATTGCGCCCAGAATCGCCCCGGATAGGCTTCATTTTGAAGAGAAAACGAAATCGATGATTTCTTTTTGTCTTTGGCGATATTCTGCCGCTTCATCATCAGAGTCAGCCATCGCCTCTTGATATTGATAATATTCGTGTTCTCGACCGATCATCTCCGCAACTGAACGTGAAACAATTCGATATTGGGTCGAATCATCGAGCTTGTCGGTGAATGAATTGATGCGCCTTTCTGCTTCTTCTTTTGTATCAAACGCAAAAAACTTCAACACTCCGGCTTCGACAAAGAGCGCAAAATATTCTTTGTCATCCGGAAAATTGATATGAAAATCTGAGCTTGCATTATAAATTACACGTTCAAACTGTTCATTATATCCAGCATCCAATAGTCCTTGGAGCACTAATCTGATTTCACTGAGCAAGGTTTCCATAGTTGCTGCATTTTCCATTTATTTTCCCTCCGTTAAAATTTTTTCAATAAGGTTCTCTTCGTAATAGACTCGTTTCCCGATTCTGATTCTGTTCAATTTCCAGCGGCTGAGGGTACGTGCCGAAATATTGAGGAACTGTGCCACTTCCTGAGTGGTCAATAAATTACCATTTTTATTTTTCATTGTATTTTTTCTCCTTACAGCGTTCATCGCTGCCATCAATGGAAAAATATAAAAAAATATGAAAATCGGAACTTTCTGCCGGATTTTCCGACAGGAATATTTTTTCGAGAAACTTCCCCGAAAGCTGGTTTCATGCTTCAAGAAAATTCAGATGGAGGGTGAAGCCATGGGAACAACTTCCTTGCGGATGCTTTATATATAAGTAAAATAGCACTCTGCCTACTTTCTGCAGATGGGTGAAAAAAATCCTCAATGTTAACATTTTTTTATAATCATCTATTTATGTCATTGAATGACAGACAGGGATACTGGCAGTCCGAACAACCCTGTTTTTCACTTCGGATATTAAGGATGAATATGTGATGATTACAAATACCAAGGATTTTATGACGCTCTTGGGCTTCCAAGAGAATGATCTTGTCAGTTGGGGAGCCTCAGCTCCTGACTGGCGTTTCCATAGGAGCATCGCCACGGCTGGGGAGCTCTGGCAGACGAATGAGTCGGCAGAAGCTGACAACTATAATATGTATTACTCGATTTCGAGTTTCAAGGGCAGAGGGAAAGCAACCGAGGATCAGGTGGACAAGGTATTCGAGCTTGTATTGGATATTGACTATGGGGCTCACCATAAACGTGCCGAATTCGAAAATCGTGATCATGCGTGGCAATACATCAAGGAACATTTTCCCAAGCCGACCATAATCGTTCATACAGGCGGAGGTTTCCAGCTCCACTATAAACTCTCGACTCCACTTTCAGGGGATGCCAATAAAAGGCACTTCAAAATGCTTGTGGCGGCAATAGCCCGCCACTATCGAGTGGATTTCTGTTTTTCATTGGAGCATTTGTTCCGTTTGCCGTTCTCACGCAACATCAAGTCGGGAGCCGAAATCAGAGAGGTATCCATCTTGGAAGTGAACCCGGAAATATCATATACACTTGAGGAAATTCAGGACAAGTTCCTTCCGTCCGATTTTTCATTGGAAGAACCGACATCCCATGCCGTCGAAAAAAGCAGAATCGCTTCCATTAAAAAGGATACGCAGTCATTATTTGACCGTAGCGCCGTTGCGTTTCAGCTTCTCATCAGATGTTTGAAGTTCATACCGGATGTTTCCGATAAAGTGCTCGAAACCGCAATCGTCAATGATCCGGTGTTGTTCGATCACTATCATCAAAAGCGCCGCTTGGTCAGAATGGACATCCAGAGAGCTCGAAACAAGGTAATGGAAGAATCCATAGAATGTGTCCTTCCTGTCGAGAAATTCCATCTCAGCAACCCGGATTTGAGTTTGTATGACAAGGTCAGGAATAAGTTCGATCAGCAGTTCTTCAATACCCGTTCTCCTAAAATCGATATCACGTTATCCATTCTTGACCAGTGCAATAAACAGGAAAAACAGGCGCTTCTCAGCTTGCCTTGCAGCAGCGGGAAAAGTACAGCCGCTTTGTTATTTATCGCCGCTCATGCTTCGGCGAATCGTCGCTTCTGGTTGGTGTCGGAAAAGATCGTCGATTGCAAGCGCAATGCCGATGCGTTGAGAAAGTTGAACTGTAATGCACTCGCATTTCATGGACGTGACGGGGAATGCTGCAAGGTTGATGAGCAGGTTTTCCGTCATCAGAATAAGAAGCGCATCTGTTCCGAATGTCCCAATCCATGCGGAGCGGAATTGAAGTATTGTGCCGATGAATACCGTTTGGATTTGCCCTCAGCGGATGTCGTTTGCTGTACGCATGCACACTATAAGCATGCGTTGGCAAACGGGCAATTTTCGCCCAATATTCATATGGTCATCATTGATGAAAGTCCTGAATTGCTTGAAAATTTCTCGTTTCAGCAAAAAGACCTCAGCATTTTGTATAAACACTTGGCTGATTATCCTCCCGTCCTTGAATTGGAGGCTGATATGGTGGCAATCGAACAGCTCTTATCCGATCACTCCTGTCGCCGTATCAAGCCGTTGAACTATGATTTTTCTGAAATATCCCGTTACCTCTTTATGCAATTCCATCGCAAGGCAATAGCCATGGAGGAGTTCGAGTTCGCATTGGAATTCTGTCAGTTCTTCGGAAAAAATAAGAATATTTTCGGAATAGCTAAGGATCAGCATTATGAATTCATCGCAGGGACAGTGAAACTTGAAACTTCCGTCCAAACTATCATTTTGGATGGATCAGCCAAACTTCAAAGCACAAAATGGAAAGGCTTTTCCATCATAGAATGCGACCAGTTGAAAACCGCTTATCCGAATACGCATATCCACTGTATTCTCGACAATCCTACCAAGAATAAGTTGTCGAACAAGAAGGTCTTCCAAAAAATTATTGACGCAACCGACGAGCTTCTTACTCAATCCGATATGAATACCATACTTTTTGCCAACAAGAACTTGAGTTCAGAACCCATATTAGCCAGGGCGATTGACCGCCTCAAACAAACCATCATCAGTAAGAATGGCAACATCATTCCGTTACCTCGTGGACAACATGTCGGCAGTAACGCAGGGAGAACAGCTCAATTTTCCGTGATTGCGATGAGTTTGTTCCGTACCGTTTCAGCCTATGCTCTCCAAACGGCAATCTGCCGTGATGAGGAAATCGACGCTGGCAGAATCTGGGGAGAAACGGTTTTCAATGGAAAGAAAGTGCTCATTCCCAAGTTTTGCCGTGACGGTTCTTTTGCGGATAAGATGATCAATCAGCAATACCTCAAAACTCTTGAGCGTGATCTATACCAAGCCATCATGCGTGGCTGTATCAGAGAGCATTCCGATGCCGAATATCACGTGATCGCTTTGGTCAACATTCCTCAGTTAGTCAATTTATTGAAACTTGATCTACCGAAATGTCATATTCATTTTCTCGAAAACGAAGTGCTCAATCTCTATTTTCAAGGATACTCCGAAGCCGAAATTGCCCAAAAAACCGGAATTGCCAAAAGAACGGTCAGGGATCAGATCCTTAAAGTATCCGAATATTGCCGCTTGGACTGATTCTCTCAATGAAAAAGAGTGGTTTACCTTAAGAATACTATAGGTATTCCACTCTTTTCTTCTCGCTTGTGTCTCCACCAGTTCAAGCGGATAAGAGTTCAAACTTCTATGCGACTCTAAAATTTTAGTTAACTGACTGTTCATCAATCATATCCATCCAGTCCTTGTAGTCTTCTCTCACAGGCTCCAACTGACTGAAACAATCCATGCAACAGATCATGTCATTACCGACTCCATAAGCGACTTTTTCGTTTTCGGCGATGAGTTTGAAACAAATCCAACAAAATTTACTATTTTCATTTTTCATTTATTATTCTCCTATTTGAGGACACAAAAAAGGGGTACTCAGAACAACAGACCAATGCTACCGCCTAGGCAGTAAGCAATTCAGCGTGGTTGTTCTGAGCACCCCTTGTGCTCCGTGAATTACTTTTATGTTATGCTAAATATGAAATACTAAATAATATAGCATTATATTTAAAAAAGTCAAATTTTGTTTGAAAAACAATAGATTGTCACCTTGAAAATCAGAAGGTGAGGAAGCGATTTCCATTTCAGAAGATTTCTGGAATGACACGAGCAACTTTCTCGTGAGTTCTTCTTCAAAACCGTATTTGTCTCTCCCTCAAATGGCTTTCGCAAAATTTTCGCAAATCTGAGGGGGAAATCCTGCTTTTTCCACACAAAAAAAGAGATCGTGAATTTTACCTCACGACCTCATTTTGAGCTTAAAAATGGTACACCCGACGAGATTCGAACTCATGACCTTCTACTCCGGAGGCAGACGCTCTATCCAGCTGAGCTACGGGTGCACCAGCGTTTGACCTTAATATAACGCGGTTACGGCTTTTTTCCAATCTGAATCGATGTTTTTCCGGGATTTTTTTCCTCTCCGGCGCCGGAGGGGGGAATCCGACGGAAGCGGAACGGCTTTTCACGCTGGCGGACAAGTCCGCAAAAATTCATTTTTTTCATCGAGAACCGGTATTTCTCCAGGCGAATCCGCTGTTTCCGGTCTATATTATTCCGGACACCGGAATGTTTATTCATCTTATATCAGGAGCGGTTTATGTTTTTCATCGGCGGTCCCGGCAATGCCTTCTGCCGGAAAGTGATTGTTCTCGACAAACCCGTATCCGGCGCATTCGCTGCCGTGATCGCGGACCCACACTCCTACGCCTGCCCCTCGTGGATGGAAATTCCCGGTATGGAACACAACTGGCTGCTTGCCGGCAGTCTCCTCAAATACCGGCTCTTCGTCAATGGCAGGACGGCCGGCATCGGTCCGGCACGTCCCGTCGATCCCGCCCGGACCGTCGAAACCCATTTCCCGCTGACCGGCATTCTTCACAAAGGCGTCAATGTGGTCGGCGTCATGTCGCGCGGCGAACGGTTCGGCTTCGCGCTCTCCATCCGCATCGACTTCACCGACGGCTCGTACCGCGAATTCGTGACCGGTCCGGACTGGAAGGTTCTGCTGGCCAATGATATCTTCTCTCCGGTCTGCTGGAAAAAGCCCGCACTGTCGTTTCCGAAGGGGAGTCCGGGCCCCGGCGAACAGCCGGAACATATCAACGGAGAGCGCTTCCCGTACGGCTGGCTTTCTCCGGATTTCGACGATTCGGCCTGGGAGCAGGCCGTCTGTTTAGCGGATGACAAGGCGTATTCGCTCGAACCGGCGCAGATTCCGCAATATCAGGAGACCCGTATCGCTCCGGTCAGCATTGAGCGTCTTGACGACGGCCGCATCGTCGTCGATTTCGGCCGCGCGGTTTTCGGCTCGCTCGAACTCGCCTGCCGCCGAGCCGCCCTCGTCGAAGTGCGGCTCGGCGAGGAGCTGCTGCCGTACGGAGGCGTCCGCTTTCAGATGCGGACCGGCAACTGTTATCAGGAAGGCTGGAGTTTCCCGGAAGGCGGCGCGCGGCTCTTTCAGTTCGGACTGCGTTCGTTCCGCTATGCCGAGCTAGTCGGCTATCCGGGCAAACTGATTCCGCGCAGCATCGCGGCACTGGCGCTGAACTCACCGTTCGACGACGGCGATTCGGCCTTCGACTGTTCCGATCCGCGACTCGGACAGGTCTGGCAGCTCTGCAAAAACTCAGTCAAGTATACGACGCTCGACGTTTATCAGGATTGTCCGAGCCGTGAACGCATGGCTTACGAGGCGGATGCCTACATCAATATGCTGACCCACTTTTCGGTCGAAGCCCGCACCCGCGTGGCGCGGCGCACGATCCTCTACCAGATGAACCACTATACCTGGCCGTGTGAATGGCGGCTTTTCATGGCGCCGGTCGTCTACGAGTATTTCATGCATACGGGTGACCGCGCCCTGCTCAAACAGGTTTACGGGCGGCTGACGGCCGAATGCAGCTTCCACCGGCTGCTGCGGGACGGCCTTGTGCCGGAGTTCCCGATGCGGGTCATCGTCGACTGGCCGCAGTCCTGCCGCGACAACTATGAATTCGGGCCGGACAACGCCGTGCCGAACGCCTTCGTCTACTGGTCGCTCGACACTCTGTCCAAACTGGCCGGTTATCTCGGGAAAAAAGCGGACTGCACCGAATTCGCCGCCCTCGCCGCAAAGGTGAAGCTGGCGTTCAACGAACGGCTGTTCGACCCGGAGCAGGAGCTCTTCGTCGACAATTCGAAGAGCCGCCATGCCGGATTCCACACGAACATGTTCGCTGTCGCTTTCGATCTGGTCGGGGCGGACCGGCTGGAGCGTGTCGCGGATTTCATCGACCGTTCCGGCATGAAGTGCAGCGTCTACGGCGCGCAGTTCTACCTTGACGCCCTGTTCAAGTGCCGTCGCGCCGACCGGGCGATCGAACTCATGACCGCTGATTCCGACCGGAGCTGGCTCAATATGATCCGGCTCGGGGCAACGGTGACGACGGAAGCGTGGAATCCGGAACTGAAACCGAACATGAGCTTCGTCCACCCGTGGGGAAGCGCTCCGGGCAATGTGATTCCCCGCCGTCTCTTCGGGCTGCAGCCGACGGCGCCGGGCTGGCGGGAATTCTCCTTCGACCCGCAGCCGGGACCGCTCGACTTCGGAACATACCGGCTGAAGACGCCGGCGGGAATCGTGGCGGCCGGCTTCGACCGCCGCAGCGGAGAACTCCGTTCCAGCTGTTCTCTCATGCGCAACGAGGAGTGTCCACGCTGAACTCCCTCCGCTGCCGTTCCCGGTACAGTGAACAAAGGAGCTGCCGCATACCTTGAGGTTTTGCAGCAGCCCCCTTGTTGCGGTGCGGTTGTTTCGGTTAAAGCGCGTTTGCGGCGATTTTGACGACAACCTTCACGACATGGCGCGGCGGCGTCGGCGGATACGGCTGCTCGGAGGCCACCGGACACTCGCGGCAGTAGAGTTCCCCGGCGCAGCTCACGCCGGGCATATGCCCCTCTTCCGGGAAAAATACGGCGAAGTTGCCCGGAACGAGCGTCAACGGAACCGATTGCTCGATCGCAAGCCGGTAAAACGCAATGTCTTTCTCCGCATTATACGGAACCGTCTCCTTCAAACCGGCGACGGAGCGGCAGACGATCGACTCCTCGCCGGAGAGCAGAAGCTGGATGTCGACGTATTTCCGGTGAATCTCGAGCTTGTCCGGGTCCGCATCGTGTGTCTCGTACCCCTGCACCATCGCATATACGCGGTCGCCGTCGAGCTCATAGCGGCCGGCCGGCGTCTCCGGCGTGCAGCCGGCCAGAAACGCCGACACCTTTTCCCATGCCTCCGGAGCCAGTTTCCGGTAGGCCGCAAAATTTTTCATCGAATCGTAAATCATCGGTTCAGCCTCCTGTCCTGCCGTGATGAAAAGCCGTGGAACGGGCTCAAAAAAAGGCGGTTGCAAAACCGCCCGTCATCTGAATCTGGTACCGAGGGCGGGACTTGAACCCGCATGGTCGTAACCGGTTGATTTTGAGTCAACTGCGTCTGCCATTCCGCCACCCCGGCACATGCTTTAAACCGAATATCGGCAATTTCTGAGCTCAACACTATAAGATTTTGAGTCTAGTGCGTCTGCCATTCCGCCACTTCGGTAATTCTTTATTAAAATAGTCGCTGTTTTTTGAAAATCAAGGCGGAACAAATAAAAAAGCGCCCCATTTCCGCAGGGGCGCTCCAGGCCGGATCATTTCTCCCTGTCCAGCAGGTACTGGTCGAAGCCGTATTCGTTTTCGTCGAACCCTCTGAGCCCGAAATTGCTTATCCGGCCGCCGATTTTCCCGGCCTCCTCCGCAAAATCCGCCGGGACCGGTGTTTTCGGATCGACCGGAATCACAGTCAGCACCGCGACCAGCTGCGACTTCTTCACCGTCTCGTTCTCGGCCGAGAAGAGCCAGCCGAGCACCGGAATATCGCCGAGGAACGGCACTTTGCTGACGCTGCGCACGAGTTCCGACTTCTCCAACCCGCCGATGTAGAAGGTTCCGCCGTCGTTTGCAACCTGAATATTCGTGTCGAGCGCCGCCATGCTCGTACGCGGCTCCCCGTTGCTTTTGAAGCCGATCAAATTCGTGTTGCTCATCGAAACCTTCACGATCGACTGTCTGCCGTTGATCTCCGGCGTCAGGGAAAGCGTGAAGCCGAATTCGGCCTGCTTCGTCACGCGGGTTTTGTCCTTCTTCGGCGCATAGGCGTACGCACGGCTCCAGTCGTCGAGCGTCGTCGTCACCGCCGGGGAGACCGTATCGTCGGTATACGAGATCGCGGCGTCGTAAGCCTGCGCAACGCGGCCGAGGTTCCTGCCGTCCGCACGCACGAATGCCGCACCGGAGTCGTTCAGCGAAAGCGTGTAATAAGTCCGTGTGTTGATCTGCGTCCGGGTCAGGACGACCTCGCCGTCATACGAAGCCGGATCGATCGAAATCGCCATCCCCTTCTTCTGGTCCACCGCGGAGAGCGTGTAGGCCGGTCCCCATTCCGAAACCACGATCGATTCGTTGAGCACGTTTCCGTTCCCGGCCGTCTCGGTTCCTTCGACGATGACCGGCATGCGCGTCACGTTCGAGACCATGCCGGTGGCGCGGTTCATGATCGACAGCCGCCCGCCGGTCACGACCTTCGCTTTGCTCCTCGCAACGAGAAAATCCAGATACTTCGAATTCCATTTCGGATTGAAATTGATAAAACTCGAATGCGATTCCCTGATCAGGTTCGACGCCACATTATTGGCCAACCGGTCCCAGCCGGACATATAGCGCGCGCCGGCAGCGAAAAGGTCGGCGCCGGGACCGTTTTTCCACGCCTGGAAATCCACGCCGAGATTGCCGTCGTTTTCTGTGCCGAGCTCATAGATTCTGTACTCAACCAGCGCTTCGGTCGCCGGAGCATCATACTGTTCAAGCACACTGCCGATGTTCCTGACCGAAGCCGGGGTCGAATAGAACAGCAGCGCATTGAGCCCCGTGTCGGCCCGGACGGCATCGATACCGCCGTCCAGCTCGACGCTGTCGCCGGAACGGATCATGCCGACCTGCCGGATCAGTTTCGCCAGCGAAATCGAGTCGAAATACTTCGGATAGTAGAGGAAGTATTTGCGCCCCTCCTCCGATTTCAGGTCCGGCTTATCGAGTTCGGTTACGATGGCGTCGATGCTCATGCCGTTCTCGACCGGTTTGAACCGGTATTCCTCGGCCGAGACGATCAGCATGCCGGTTCCGTCCGCGTACTTGACCGCTTCGACTTTGGTCAGGTTCGTATCGACCCGGCGCGAGCGGATCGCCGACATGATGTACGGCCGGATCTCATACGGATCGGCGTGTTTGAGGATATAGACCTTCGTGTAGACAAACGGATCGTTGTTCGTGTTGACGAAGGTGATCTCCTCCGTCTCCTTACCGATCTGGACGTTGAGCCGGGGCTGAACCTGGGTCGGCAGCGGTGCAGGCGTCGGCGTGTTCCAACTTTCGGCCGCAGCGCCGAACGAAAGGCCGGCGCCGAGCAGAATCAAAAACAGTTTTCCCGTTTTCTTCATGGCAGATTTCTCCTTTTTCGCGTCACTTTACGGCGGCGAGTTTCGCGGCCTCGATCACTTCCCCCGCGGCCGGAGGAACGATGGAGCCGTTTTCGACCGCCTCCGCCTTCATCGTGACGAATATTTTCATTTTGCTCTTCACCCTGCTTTCGGCGCCGAACAGATATTTCAGCACCGGAATGTCACCGAAAAACGGCATGCCGTTGTACTGTTCGACCTCGATTTCCTTGTCGAATGAGGCGATGAGCTTTTCGGCTCTGTTCTCGAGCGTCAACATCGAACCGAACGTATTGCTGTCGATGGTCGTGACGCCGAGATCGTCGGTTTCGACAAGGGAGTTCACGGCCAGATTCCATTCGCACATGAGCGTCAGCGCCCGGTCGGCCGGGTCCTCGCCGAAGCAGATGACCGGCATGCTCAGGTAAAAGGCGTACTCGGCGCCGTCTACCGCTTCGATCGTCGTCGTCTGTTCCTCATCCTTCCGGATGTTCTGGAACTGCGGGACGAATTTGAACCGGTAGGACGCATCATCCCAGCCGGTCGCCGCCGGAGAGGTGAAATCATTGACAACCGTGATTGCGGCAGAACCGGCCGTGTATGCCTTCCCCTTCTGCGCCAGCATCCGCAGAAACGTCGCATCGAAATTCGGCGCGACCATAATCCCTCCCCAGCCGGTCGCCGCCGAGAGCGGCCCTTCGGAAAGGATGCTCGTGAAATCCCTGATCTTCGAAAGCGAATCGAAGTCGGTAAAGTCGAAGCCGGTGGCGAAGAGTTCGGCGCCGGGACCGTTCTTCCAGGCGACGTAATCGATGCCGAGCTCGCGGAAATCGTTGTCGCTGACCATATAGACGTTCAGAGTCACCGTCATCTGCGGGACCGGCCGGTCGACCGCCTTCAGGAATTTCAGATATTCCTCCCCCTGCGATTTCGAGCTCTTCCAGTAGAACATGTTGGTCGGCGCATCGAAAAAGCTTGCGCCCGACCCGTATCCGCCCGGACGGAACGCCAGCGACAGGACTTCGCGCATGTTTTCGCTCGAACGGAAGAGCGGGCAGTAAACCCAGCGGTAAATGCCGTCGCCTTCGATGCCGATGCCGTTTTCGTCAACCTTGGCCGACGGATAGTCGAGCTTGGCGATCATATCGTCGATATACGGCAGCAGCGTATCCGAGGTCGAAACGACGAGGTACTGCTCCTTGCCGAGATAATCGAGACTCTGCACATCGGACTGGCTGTCGAACCGTTTCACGGCTCCGAGCACGTAGGGCATGAGGTCGTGCGCCTTCACGTGGTTGAGCCGGTAGGTTTTGCTGGTCATATAGTGCTGACCGCGGTCTTCGGTGAATACAATGGTTCGCTGTCTGTCCGTTTCTGCCGCAGCAGCGGCAGAAACGAGGCCGGCAAGCAGAAGCGCCCCGGACAGACTCCGGATTTTTGCATGTTTCATCATGGTTCCCTCCTTGGATGATCCCGCGGCCGTTGCAGCCGGAGATGCCGATAAATCAGCAGAAACCATGCCAGACGGGGAGAGGCCGGGCGGAAACAACACATAACAAATTGAATGTAAATGAATTCTGCCATTTCATCTATTTTCGTTCCTTTTTCGGGCATCGACAAAAATGTCTGGAAACGCGCAAGGCATTTACGATTTTTTCCGAAGAAATGCAATTCGGTCCCGGACGATCGGGAACCGTATGGAAAATCCCGTCATTTTTTCCGGCGGATCATGGAAAAAAACAGCTTCGGATGCTATTTTATCCGTCATCTGAAACAATCACGATTTTTAAGAAAAGCCCATGGAATTCGTCAAGATCACAAGTGCGCAGAACGACGCCGTCAAACACGTCATCAAGCTTCGGGACCGCCGTCCGCGTGAAAAGGAGCAGCTGACCGTTCTCGAAGGCTACCGTGAACTGACCCGCGCCCGGGAGTACGGCATGGAGCTGCTGGAGTGTTTCTTTTCCCCGTCCCATTTTCTCGGCGAAAACGAATTTCCGCTGCTGGAGACGCTCGCTTCGGAGGGAGTCCGGGTCGTGGAGGTCGCGCCGCAGCTGCTCGAGAAGATGGCGTACCGCGAACGCCCGGAAGGGCTGATCGCGGTCGCAAAAATGAAACGCCATACGCTGGCCGACCTGCCGGTGGTCGAAAACGGCCTTTACCTGGTGGCCGAAGCGGTCGAAAAACCCGGGAATCTCGGTTCGATCCTGCGCAGCGCCGACGCTGCCGGGGTCGACGGGCTCATCATCTGCAACAAATGCACGGACCTCTATAATCCGAATGTGATCCGGGCCAGCACCGGCGCCCTCTTTTCCGTACCGCTGGCGGAGGCGGAAAACCAGGAGGCGTACGACTGGCTGAAATCGCACGGGATCAAGACGCTCGCGGCGACGCCTCACACCGAGAACCTCTACACCGACGTCGATATGACCCAGGCGGTCGCGATTGTGGTCGGCACTGAACAGACCGGGCTTACCGAACTCTGGATGGAGCACTCCGATCTGCCGGTCCGCATTCCGATGCTCGGAAAAATCGACTCCCTGAACGTCGCCACCGCAACCACGATCCTGCTCTACGAAGCCGCCCGCCAGCGCAATTGGAAATAGCGGATTTCATACCGTGTGTGCAAGCTTCTGCAATAACGGACGGACGGCCGTGCGCGATTTTCAGGACCTATGGCCCGGCGGATTCCGAAGGTGCGGAACCTCCGGCCGCCGGAAGCATCCGCTTGCGCCGAAGGCGGGCTTTTCCCGGTAAATCTCACTTCAGGAAACTTGCGTACGACGTGATTTCCCCATTCGGCATTTGTCGGCCGGAATAAAACGTCCCGGCCGTTTTTCTTTATAAATTCTTTGGACTGGATTGATTTTTCTTCGCAAAATCAATCATCCGAATCAAAAAATCCAAGCCAAACCCTCTCCGCTGAATATAATTATAGCTGTGATCAAACGTATATCCGCTTGTCAGCCGGAGATGGGATTCAGCAAACAGCAAAGGAGTTTCAAGGCAGGTCGTCGTCCGTTCCCGCTATTTTCAACGATATTGTGGTGCAAAGGAGGAATCATGAAAAGTCGTCGTTTCACGTTGATCGAGCTTCTGGTGGTTATCGCGATCATCGCCATCCTCGCCGCCATGCTGCTCCCGGCGCTTCAGCAGGCCCGCGAACGGGCCAGAACGGTCCAGTGCATGAACAACGTCAAGCAGCTCGGAACCTATGCCGCCATGTACTCCGGCGACAATGACGACTACACCGTGCGGGCCAACGGCAACAACGGCCTCACCGACAACGAAAGCACCTGGCTGCCGCTGCTCTGGCGGTACACCGGACAGGGACAGGACCTGACCGGAAACGAGATTATCCTGAAGACCTTCGAGGGAGGAACCGTTTTCCGCTGTCCGTCGAGCAACTATCCGAAGGATCACAACATCTATGCCTTTTCCTACAGTGTGAATCTCCATATGCAGCTGACCAACGCCTGGGATGTCAGTACGGTCATCCAGCGGAAACTGACTTCCTTCCGGCGCCCGAGCGAAATCCTGTACATCGGGGACAACGGCTCCTACAACAGTTACATCCATCCGATTCTCCAGCGCGGCGGCATGGCGGCGCTGCTGAGTCCCGGCGCCCGGCTCCGGGCCAATACCGGCGCCCTCTCCTTCGCCGAGGGCGACGAACAGCCGCGCCATAACGGCGGCTCGATCCTGAATATGTGTTACCTCGACGGCCACGCCTCAAGCACCCAGGCGGGCCAGATCGATCTTTCCAGCGGTGCGTATGCAAGTTATATGTGGTTCGGTAAATGAGAAATCTGTTCGGAAAATCGATGTTGGCGTCGGCCTGCTGCCTCGGACTGCTTTTCAGCGCCTCCGGAGCAAAGCTGGTCGAAACGGTGAAGCAGGCCGATCTGGGCGTCGCCTGGGGCAATGCGAAGGCAAACCGCACTGCGGACGGCTCGATACGGGTCGAGGCGCTCACTGCGGACGGTCCGGCGGCGCTGAACGCGGGCAATAAAGTCGAAATCGCTCCGGGCGATGAGTTCACGGTCTCGTTCGAAGCGCGCGGCAATGTGAAGTTTCTGGTCATGATGAATTTTCCGGAGAGCAGCGTCAAGCGCATCGACCTGCTGCCGATGACGCAGCTCAACCCGGACAAATGGGAGAGCTTCACCCGCTCTTACCGGATGCCGGACGGCTGCAGCAAGCTGACGCTCGACTTCCTGGTCTGGCAGCAGACCGGATTTTTCGAGATCCGCAACTACCGGCTCATGGCTCCGGCGAAAAAGCCCGACACGATGGTGGTGGACGAATATTTCCGCAAGGGAGAATTCCGCAACAACGTGTTTTCCGCCACGGTCCCGGCCGGCTGGACGCGGTTCCGCTCCGGAACGGAACCGGATGCGGACTGCGGCGGCATCACGAAGGAGTTCACGCTGGTTTCCCCGCAGTTCCACTCGCTCGCCGTGCCGGTGCCGGCCAAAGGCGAGGTCGGCTGGAGCAATGCGGCGACGCCGGTTTACCGTCCGCTGCGGCCGTGGAACATCCTCGTGCAGTATCGTCCGTCCGACGATTTCTCCGGCGGGGAGCCGGTTTGCCGCATCACCTTCTACGACAAGGACGGCAAACCGCTGCCGAAGCCGGTCGAATACCTCCTGCCGGTGAAGAAGAATGCCGGCTGGAACACCGCGAAACACGAACTGCCGGCCTCCGCGTTTCCGGCCGACGCCGAATCGTTCCGGGTTACGCTCGCCGTAAAGCGCGGCGGCGGCACACCGGCCGGGAAGCTCTTTTTCGGGCTCGTCCGGATCAAGCTGCCGGTCACGGCCGGAACCTTCGCCAAAGTCCGCGGCAGTGAGTTCGCAAACTGGTTCACGCCCGGGCAGCCGGTCGTATTCAAGCCAGAAGGCGTCATGCCGCCAGATGCGCTTTCGGTCACCGGCAAGGTCACGAACGAGCAGAACGAGCTGCTCGACACCGTGACCGTCAGCGCCGCCGAATTCGAAAAGAACGGCTGGAAATACGAGCCGAAGGAGCCGGGACTCTATTACGTCGAATTCGAGGCGAAGACGCCGAACGGCTCCATTTCACTTGGAGAAGAGTATATGGAGCGGGCCATGGACAACCGGATCGGCCTTTACGAGCAGAAGCGGCAGGCGTTCGCAGTCATTCCGCCGCGCCGCAGCGACGGTACGGCCACACCGCCGGTATTCGGCTATCAGGTCGGCTACTCCCCGAACAGCACCCGCGGCGAAACCGAAGTCGAGCTGATCCGGCGCGCCGGTGCGGATTTCGCCCGTTTCCACGTGACCTGGTTCGAAATCGAGCCGGAGAAGGGAAAGTTCGACTGGGCGGGGCTCGACCGTCTCGTCGACAAGTGCGTGAAAGCCGGAATCAAGCCGGTGATCTGTTTCTACGGCACGCCGCGATGGGCGTCGAACACGCCGGACGACACGCGCTACGTCGTCCACGTCTGGGCCTACAACGCCTATGCGGCCAAAGATGTGAACGACTGGACCAACTTCGTCGGGCAGCTCGTCAAACGCTACGGCGACCGCGTCGACACGTGGGAGGTCTGGAACGAGCCGCATCTGCGCAACTACTCCTGCTACTGGCACGACACGCCGGAGAATTACGTCATGCTGCTCAAATCCGCCTACCAGACGATCAAGAAGCTCCAGCCGGAATCGAAGGTCTGGATCGGCGGCATGGCGCTGCGCTATCTGCCGTTTTACGAAGCGATCATGAAGCTCGGCGCCGGACCGTATTTCGACTATTTCGCAATGCACGGGCATGGACAGTCCATCGCGCCGTTCCATGCGCTCGACCGCAAATACGGCAGCGAGCCGCATCCGTGGGTCAGCTCCGAGTGGCATGCGAGCCTGATCCGCTACACGGACGCGGCCTACAAGCTGAATGAAAACCAGCGGACAGTCCGCATGATGCTCGACTTCTTCAGCATGGTCCGGCAGGGAGCCGAACAGATCGCGTTCTTCGAACCCTTCAACCTCGTCGAACGCGAAACGCTGAAGCTGCACACCGAAGGGGGAGCCCCGCTGAATCACTGCTCCGGCATCTTCCGCCGCCGCCCCTACTTCCAGCCCGTGCTCGGCGCAGTAGTCATGGCGACGTTCGACCGGGCGCTGGCCGGAAAGATCGGAATCACCGGGACCTACCGGTTCGGCAACCAGAAGGCCGCAGCTTTCACGAGCGATTACGGTCCGCTTCTCGTCGTCTGGCAGGAGACGGACAGGGATGAAAAGCTCGCGCCCGAGCTGGCCCCGGTCTTTGCGGAAGCGAACGTTCAAAGCTGGGAAGGCCGCCCGGTGAAAGAGCCCGGTTCGATGACGCTGCGGCCGCATACAATGTACTTTGCGTCGAACGTCACAATCCCGCCGGAGTGGCAGGATCGTCCGGATGTGCTGCGCGCCGACCGCCCGAAGCTCGAACTCGAACACAAGGTCAGGGGCGTTTACGGCGACAAGCCGCTCTTCGACGATAACGGCAAACTCATCGCAAAGAACGTCCGCTGGAACAACCGCGGTTTCAAGATCCACACCATGCCGGGCTTCGAACCGTTCCGCAAGGACGCCCGCTTCGCCGCAGCGCTCTTCGGCGACAGGCTGCAGCTCGTGGTGGAGACGCAGGACGACCTCTTCCACCAGCCCGGCGCAGGCGGCAATATGTGGCAGGGCGACGGGATCGAATTCGCGTTCGACGCCGTCGGCGACGGGTATGCGGACAGCCGGGTCGAATTCCTCGCATCGAAAACCGCCAAGGGGGACGAGCTCTTCAAGTCCGCCAACCCGACGCTGGTCGGCGACCTGCCGACCGAATGGACCACTCCGAACACAACGGTCAAATACGGCAAGGCGAAGGTCGAAACGCTCCCCGGCCAAAAGACCCGCTATCTGGTCGAAATGAGCATCTCGGAGCTCTACCCGCTCGTGCCGAAACCGGGGGACGACCTGCGGTTCTCGCTCATCGTCAACGAATCGGACGGAAAGAACCGGATCGGGCTGGCTCACTGGGCAAGCGGTATCTTCAACGGCAAGAAACCGGCGGAATACGGCGATCTCGTTCCGGCCGGAAAGTGACGGCACATCACTTCGGCTGAGAGCGGAACAGCTCGATCAGAAACTGGAGGCGCACCGGCAGGCGGTCGTGCCTCCAGTCGTATCCGGGGTCGGCGAGCGCCCGCCGGAAAGCCGGCATCGCCTCCTGGTACGCCCGCTGGTGCTCGATCACCGGGTTGACACGGTGCAGCAGCAGATAGCCGCCCAGGTGGACCGCCGCAGTGACGGTCAGCACGAAGCCGACCGGGTTGACCTTCCATCCGAGTTTCCGCACCGTCTCCGCCGCAGGCGCGAAAAACGGCAGCAGCAGCGACCATCCCGGCAGGAAATAGAGGCTGAACATGACCGCCGGAACCAGCACTGCCGGATGCCGCCCCACCATGCCTGCCGCCGCGACCCAGCATCCGGCGAGAGCGGCAGCGAATGCGGCGGCGGCAAGCAGAATCGTGCGGTTTCGCAGCTTCAGCCCCCCGAAGAACAGCAGCGCAAGCAACGCGGCGGCCGCCGCGCTCCCGGCCAGTGTCGATGCAAAGCCGGTCACGCCTGCCAGAGAGTAACCGATGTTGCGAAACAGGAAACGTCCCCCGAACGGCAGAACTTCCGGCGGCAGGCCGCTCATATTCTGATAACTGAAATCCGGCACGTAGCCGTTGCAGGCGTAAATCAGCTTCGGACCGATCGCAAGATTATAAAATGTCCCGGTCAGCACCACTGCAAGCGCAGCCGCCGTCACCGAGCACAGAATCCGCCGCGCATCGGCGGAGAGCGGCGGAAATCGGTTCCAGAGCGTCAGCAGCAGAAAGAAACCGGCGGCCGAAGCGTAGGCTGCCGCGAAAAACGCCCCCTGCCGGTCGAACAGCGTCGCCCCGAGCAGTACGGCGGCGATTCCGGCGACCTTCCACTTCCAGCGGCGGAACCGACCCCGGAACAGCGCGAACGTCAGGAACACCGCAATGGTGAAAGTCAGCGCGCAGCCGTATTTTGAAGAGCGGAAAAAGCCGTTGCCGGCAACGCACGGCGTCAGCACATAGGCGAATGAAAACAACGTCGCAATCCACCCCGGCAGTTTCGGATACAGCGTACGGATGCCGTACTGCTGGACGAAAACGGCAGCCGTCAGCATCAGAAAACCGCTGAGCGTGTAAAACTGGCACCAGCCGTGCCGGATCGACCAGCCGATGAACCGGGCGTCAAGACAATCGAAGAAATAGCTGAGCTCCCTCGCCTGGTACAGCTTCCAGTCGTTGCGCGCCGGATCGAAGACAAGTTCGGGTAAAGAGCGGTCCGCCAGATAGTTTCCAAGAAAAGCCGCGCTTTCCAGATCCAGATGGTATCCGAAGAGGTAGAGGTTTTCAAGCAGCAGCGCAAGCGAGCAGCCGAATGTGACGATGAGAGCGGCGCCGAGCGGGGTGACAGCTTTCAGATTCATTTTTCCAACTCCGCCCGGACAGCCTGCCGGCGTTCCCGCACGGCCTGCCGGAACTGTTCCAGCCCGGCCGTGCCGTCCGCACTCTCCCGGCCGGCTTCTTCCGCCCGGGCATACCAGAAATCGGCCCGCAGCAGGCCGGAACGGCCTTCCTCGCCGCGCAGGAAATCACCGTACATCAGCATGAGCGAAGGGCCTTTGAGCTGGGCCGCCCCGTGCCGGAGCCAGCTCTCGGCGGCGGTGCGGTCCCCGTTCCGGATCAGATAGCCGGCGAGCCGGGCGATACCGGCCGGTTTGCCGTCCGTCGCATCGTCTCCGATCCGGGCGAGTTCCATCCGGGCGGTTTCCTCCGGTCCGTAAACCGGTTCGACCGGATCGTCCGGGGAGTTCGCCCATGACGACTGCAGCCAGAACAGTCCGGGGCCGCCCAGCAACGCAGCCAGAGCAAGAATCAGGGCCGCCGCCGATCCGCGGCCGGAAATTTCCCGTTTCTCCGTCTCCGGTTCCATCGTTCCAACCGGCTCAATCGATTTTCCCGGTGGTTTCGACCGGAGTCTCATCGAAATTGAACCGCCCCTCGAGCGCGACCGTTCCGCCGTCGAACCGGAAGCGGAAAAAGTTCTGGATGGCGGAATTCGGAGAAACCGTGACCAGCAGCCATTCATCAGCGCCCTGCTGAAACGCCCGGCCGAAAAGCGGCCCTTCGATCGGATAGGAGCGCTCGCCGTCCGCCGCCCCCGGAACGGCCGGATTCTCCGCCCAGCTCCCGATTCCGAAATTCATCGGGTAGCCGTTGAGGGTGGCGCGAAGCTGTTTCCCGTCATGCTCAAGCAGGAGTTTTTCCGCATGGAACGGATTGTCGTCCGGCAGCGACACCGAAACCTTGCCGCCGGGCCTGAACAGTTTCGGCTCCACCGTCTTTTCCGGGAATGACAGAGTCAGCCCGGCGAGAAAGGTCCGCAGCGAAGCGTCAGTCGTTTTCCGTTCCGGGCGGACCGGTTCGCCGCGCAGGGCCGGCAGAAGCGTCTCCCAGACCGTGTCGAGCGCAGGCTGCAGGCGGTTCGAAGAGTTGAACATGATCAGCACAGCATCTTCGTCCTCCATCACCACCGCATACTGGCCGAGGAAACCGTCGGCGCGGAACGCGCCGTTCCGGCAGCGCCAGAACTGAAAGCCGTACCCCTGATTCCAGTCGGACCGGTCGTCGCCGGCGACCACGTTGCACTGCGGGGCGGTCGCAAGGTTGATCCATCCTTCGCTCAGGAGCTGTTTCCCGTTCCACCTGCCCTTGTTCAGGCAGAACTGGGCGAATTTCGCCGCGTCCTCCGGAGTCAGGTGGAGCCCCCAGGCGCCGAAGTTGACTCCGCGGTCATCCGCCTCCCATTTCACGTTTTCGATGCCGAGCGGTTCGAAGAGCCGCGGCGTCAGGTAATCACGCAGGGATTCCCCGGTCACCTTCGTGATGATCGCCGAAAGCATATAGGTCGCACCGTTGTTATAGACGAAATGGGTGCCGGGCTTGAATTCGATTTCGCTGCCGAGGAATCCCCGCACAAGGTCCTTCGCCTCGAACATTTTCCCGATCGGGTCGCTCTTGTGGCCCGACTGCATGGTCAACAGGTCGCGCACGCGCATCGCGGCGAGATGCCCGGAAATCTGCAGCGGCAACTTGTCCGGGAAGAAGCTGATGACGGGGTCCTCCAGCGTCAGGCGCTTCTCCTGAACCGCAAAGCCGACAGCGGTCGACGTAAAGCTCTTGCTCATGGAAAACACGTGCCGCGGCGCATCCAGCCGGCAGGGAGCCCAGGCGCCCTCCGCGATGACCTTGCCGTTCTTCAGCAGCATGAACGCATTCGGGTCGCCGTTCAGCGTATCGCCCGACTGCATCATTTTCCGTTCGAGGCTTTCGACGAACGCCTGAACCGCCGCCGGATCGACCCCCTCTTCGCCCGGCAGGGAGCGTTCCAGTGAATTGGTGGCACAGCCGCCGGCCAGCAGAACGGCCGCGGTGAACAGCATACCGATTTTTCCCGTCATAAGAATGGAGCGTCTCCCGATTTGATCTCTCTGTCGTTTCAGGGAATAACATACCACCGAGGTTCCGTTTTTCAAGCGGCGGTCGAAAAAAATCAGTATGGAAGCCAGGCGGAACGACCAAAGGAACGGAACTTCCCCATGTTGATGCCGAACACGTTATAAAAATGACGGAGAAACGGCGGAGAAATGACGGAACAGACTGAAACGGGAAATGTCCGCATCCGGTCTTGAAATTGTCCGGCAGTCCGTCTATATTTGGAGCCAAACATGGAGCCTGCTTATGATTTCGCCCGGAAAGACAGTCGTACTCACGTTCGATGACGCAGTTTCAAACCACGCCGCCTTCGCGGCTCCGCTCCTGTTGGAGCTCGGATTCCACGCAACATTCTTCATCTGCGAATTCCCGCCCGACTTCGCAGTCAACAAGCGGCAGTATATGACCTGGGAGCAGATCCGTTCGCTCGACGCAGCCGGTTTTGAAATTGCGAATCACACCATGACCCACGCCGGGCTCAGCGCGATGGCGCCGGAGACGTGCGAAAAGGAGATCGAGCTTCTCGAAGCACGGTTCCGGGATGTCGGGCTGCCGCGCAGCAGGGCGTTCGGTTATCCGGGCGGACCGGCCGCCGACTATGCGCCGCCGCTGCTGAAAAAGCTCGGCTTCCGCTTTGCCCGGACCGTCGAGGACCGGGCGTGGGAACCGGATCGGGACGACCCGTACCTCATTCCGGCCGTCGCGGTTCATGGTGCGGACGACTCGAATTTCCGGCGCGCTCTTTCCTATGCGCAATCCGGCGGCATCCCGGTGCTGGTCTATCACGGCATTCCGGACCGTCTTCACCCGTGGGTCGATACCCCGCCTGAGCTGTTTGAATCGGAAATGCGTTACCTGAAACGCGAAAACTACCGCGTTCTCGCCTTCCGCGACCTGCTTCAGAGCTGATCCCGGAATAAGGCGAAGCCTGGAATCCGCAGTCACGCCTACTGCCGAACCGGTGCCGCAGAACATCGGTGTCTGAAGCGGTCAAGTGGATGTGAATTGAATGCGGGAAGGACAATTTTATTATTCAGAGATAAACTCTTAATCAAGGAAAATCCCAAATGAACCGTTCCCTTCCCGGAATCTGCGCGCACCGCGGCCTGTCGGGTGCGATGCCGGAAAACACGCTCCCGGCCTTCGCCGCGGCGATCGCCGCCGGCGCTCAGGAAATCGAGTTTGACCTGTTCCCCTCCGCCGACGGCATACCGGTCGTTTCGCACGATCCGGATCTTGCCCGGGTGGCCGGCGTGCCGCACCGGGTGGAAGAACTGACCTGGCGCGAGATCGCCGGAATCGACCTCGGGAACGTCTTCGGCGATGCCTGGCGCCTTCTGCGGATTCCGCGTCTGGAGGAGGTGCTGGACCTCTCCGGCGGCAGGGTCGGCCTGAATATCCACCTCAAAACCGCCGGACCGGGCGGCAGTCTGGTCCAAACCGTCTGCCGGGAACTTGAAAAGCGGGGACTGAGCGGCGCCGCTTACATCGGCGGCGAATCCGATGTGCTCGAAGCCGCGATCCGCTATGCTCCCGGCGTGGAACGCTCCTGCATGGCCGGCCAGAATGATCCGGAGAAGCTGGTTGACAATGCGATCCGCTACGGCTGCCGGCGGCTTCAGTTCTTCACGAATTTCTCCCCGAAGGCGGCCGAACGCGCCCACGCCGCCGGCATTCGCTGCAATCTGTTCTACGCCGACGACTATGCCGAAGCGGTTCAGGCGGTCAGGAACGGCATCGATACCGTGCTGACCAACCGCGCCCTCGCACTCCTCAATGAACCGGCCTCCATCTTCCGGACGCCGCACCGTTGAATCCGGATAAGAGGAGAATCCGCAGCCGAATTCAGGGGATTGCATTCCCCCCGGGCAGCGGGAGAACCTCCGGCTGGAATCAATTTTCTCCGGCTCAAGCCGGCTTCGGGCATCATCCGGCCGGAAAAAGCGGGGGTGCGGAATCGAACTCCCGCCCCCCGAAACAGTGTACCCGTGTTTTCCGAAATCGTCAGATCACCCGGACAGCGAGCTCGTAGCCGTCGCCCTCCGCCACTGCCGCCGCACTCGTCACCGGATTCGTGAAATCCGCGAAAATCCCGCCGTCCACCACGTAGTTCACGGCGCAATGCGCACAGGTTCCGTCGAAATCACCGGTCACCTGATCGTCGCAGGGACGGTTCTTCTCGTAGGTGGACAAGTAGCGGACCTGCCCCGGAACCAGATCGAATTCGCGCACCAGCAGCGCATCCCTGCGGACGATGCCGAGGTATCCCTTGCGGCACTTGCTGCCGACCACCGCCACAATGCGCGGCGTATCGAGCGAATCCTTTTCGTAATCCATCGCGAGCAGCGGCAGCGCGATCGCATCGCGCGCCGGATAACCCATCGCCAGCTTTTCGACGATCGGATCAGTCTGGGAACCGTTCGTCGCAACCGCCCACTCCCCGGTCAGCCGGATGCAGTTATAGGTGATATACGGATTCTTCCGCAGGTCGTCCTCGAATCCCGGGCGCGGCATGATCGCCACCTGCTGATTGCCGAGCACGGCCTCGCGGTTCGGGAACGACCGCGACGAAACACGGTACATCGCCGCCGCCTTGCCTTCTTTCGTCATGCCGATCGCCACAATTCGTCCGAGATACATAATTTCACCTGATTGGTTTGGTTTTGAAAAAGTACAGCTATAAAATACGGCCGGAGAGAGCGAATTTCAACTGTCCGCGTCACTTTTTCAGAATTTCGGCCCCGTACGGCGGCAGCATCAGATACCCGGATGCCGCGGCGCCGCTTCCCACGACCGTGAATTTTCCGGCCGGAAGCACGGCTTCGCGCTTCTCGCCGGTATAATTATAAAGGAAGAGCCACTCCCCGCCGCGGCCGACACGCAGCGCGCCGCAGATGCCGTCGTTTCCGGCCGGAAGCACCGGTTTGATTCCGATCTCCGAGATGATTCCTGCATAGAGATCGGCCAGGAACGCCTCCCGCGTCCGGGCCGCGATATAATACGCCTTCCCGTTTCCGGAGGCGTTGACGGTCACGGCGGGAGCGCCCGCATAAAAGTCGCTCGTGTACTCGGCCAGAACCTGCGCCCCGCGCGGATGAATCCGCTCGGCGTATTCGACGACCTCGTACTCCCTGCCGCCGAACCGGAGCGACTGGCGGTCGAACGGCGGAATGCCGCCGATCTCCTCGTTCCAGATGCCGAAAAGATCCATCAGCCCGTCGCCGGGCCAGCCGTCGAGGAAGCAGCGCCCCGACTCATCCTCGCAGCCGGAGAGACAGGTCATGACCAGCGTGCCGCCGCCGGAGACGAACGCCTTCAGCCGTTCCGCCACGCCCGGCTTCAGCATAAGCAGCATCGGGCAGACCAGCAAACGGTACTTCGAAAAATCCGACAAACTTTCAATCACGTCGAGCGGAACGTTCTGCGTCCACAACGCGCGATAATGCTCCAGAACGGTTTCGACATATTTTTTCTGCCGGGTATCGCCGGGGCCGGAACTGATTGAGAAAGACCAGTAATTTTCCCAGTCGAACACGACCGCGGCTTCGACCGGATAGCCGCTGCCGCACAATTCCGGGCACTTCCGGTAAAGCGCGCCGAGCTCGGCCACGTCGCGGAACACCCGTGTTTCGGAGCTGCCGGCGTGATCGACAACCGCGCCGTGGAACCGCTCAAGGTTGCCGCGGCTTTTGCGCCATTGGAAGTAGAGCGTGCCGTCCGCGCCGTGGCCGACCGCACACAATTCCTCAAACCTGTGCTGGTTCGGCCGCTTCAGCCGATGGCAGGGGCACCAGTTCGTCGCGCTCGGAGCGGATTCCATGATCAGGAACGGCTTGCCGCCCTTCATCGAGCGGTGCATATCGTGCCGCATCGAAATTTCGGCGGCCAGCAGCCGGATATCCGGCTGGGTATCCCACGGCGGGTAAACGTCGTCCGAAATGAAATCGCAGACTTCGGCGACCCGCCAGTAGTCGAGCCCTTCAAAGAAACCCATCATATTGGTGGTGGCCGGGATGTCCGGCGTGAATTTCTTCACCGTGTCGACTTCGAATTTCATGAAGTCGCAGCATTGAAACGTCGTAAAACGCCGCCAGTCGAGCGTATTGCACTCGGAGCCGCCCCACGGCGTGATTTCATTCCAGCCGGTATGCAGGTGGCTCCAGAACGCGTTGCACCAGGCGCGGTTCAGATTTTCGAGCGTGCCGTAACGTTCTTTGAGCCAGCCGCGGAACCGGTCGATGCAGCGTTCACAATAACAGGCGCCGGAATATTCGTTCGAAATATGCCAGGCGGAAAGAGCCGGATGATCCGCATAACGTTCCGCCAGTTTCGCATTGATCGCGCCGAGCCTTTCACGGTAGACGGGGGAACTCCAGCAGTGATTGTGCCGCGAGCCGTACGGTTCGCGGCGCCTGTCGGCGTCAACGCGGCAGACTTCCGGATACGCCGTGGCAAGCCATGCCGGTTTCGCGCCGCTCGGCGTGGCCAGAATCACATGAAAGCCGTGTTCCGCCATGCGGTCCATGATCCGGTCGAGCCAGTCGAAACGGTATTCGCCCGGAGCAGGTTCAAGGGCGGTCCAGCTGAAAATGCCGACCGAAAACGTATTGCAGCCGGACTTCTCCATCAACTCGAAATCGCGATCGATGATTTTCGGATTTTCGAGCCACTGATCGGGATTGTAGTCGCCGCCGTGAAGAATTTCCGCCGCGTGACGGATGATCGGGCCGTAATGATTCATCGCTGTATTCTCCCATCTTCCCCCAAAAAGTTGTTTTATCCTCGGCCACCGGCCCCGGGTCTTTCGGGCTCCCCGCCGGAAAGCGTACGCCATTAACATACCGTCTCCCTGAGCGTGCGAACCCGGGATGACGCTGCGGCGAATAAAATACCACGCTTTCAAGGAAATCAAATAGGTTTTCCGGGGAAATCAGATGTGTTTTCTGGTAAAACACCGTACCCGACGCGCGTGCGCAATGCGTTCCGGCCGTTCTCCTATTTCATTCTCGGCCCGGCAGACTCGCGCAGGACGAGTTCCGAAGGCAGCAGCACCGGCTCCGTCACCGGCTCGCCCCGGATCATCCGGCACGCCATCCGCACCGCGCAGACTCCAAGCTCCGCCTGCGGCTGGCGGATCGTCGACAGCCGCGGATAACAGTTGCACGCAAAGCCGAGGTCGCCGTAACCGAGGATCGACATCTCCTCCGGCACTCGAACGCCGTCCCGCTGCAGCACGCTCAGCGCCTGAAGCGCAAAGTAATCAGACCCGCAGGTGATCGCCGTCACGCCTTCTCCCCGCATCCGCTCGAGAAACGTGCGGACGCCGCTCTCCGGCGCATTCAGTCCGAGCGACAGGACCCGGTTTTCCGGAAGCTCCAGTCCGAACTCCGCCAGCGCCTCCCGGTAATCCCTGAGGCGGATCTCCGCGTACTGCGCTTTCATGATGTCGGTGATATGCGCAAAACGGCGGTGGCCGAGCATATGAAGATGTTCGACCCCGCTGCGGATGCCGGACGGATCGTCCGTCCTCACATACGCCCGGCTGCTCCGGCTCACGTAATCGAAATGGACGAACGGAATCGAACACTCCTCCGTCACCCGCCGCAGATAGGTTTCGTCGCCGCTGCGGTCCCCCCAGCACAGAATCGCCGCCGGACATTGACGCAGCACCAGCTCAAGCCGCCGGTGCAGCTCCTCGTGATTTTCAGTCTCCACCCGGAGCAGCTTCGGGAAATAACCGGCGTTCTCAGCTTCCGCACACGCCGCGGCCAGCCCGCCGAACAAAATATTGTCGACACTCTCCGACAACAGGAACAGCATGCTGCTCCTGCGGCCCGACTTCATCTGCGCCGCAATATCGTTCCGGCGGTAGCGCAGCTTCGCCGCGGCCCGGACGACCTTTTCGCAGGTGGCGGCCTTGATCCCGAGCCGGCCGGCCCGGTTGCCCAGCACGGCCGAGACGGTCGAGGCGCTGACTCCGGCCTCGCGGGCGACATCCCTGATCGTAATCATGCGTTGTTCCTCCGCATTCCGATTCGACATGAAACCTGCAACGTTACAGAAATATTATGACGCATTTCCGGCGGAATGTCAAGGAATCCGCACGATTATTTCACCGTTTCCCGCGAAAAAGGAACTTCGCCGCGAGCGCCCGGTTCGGAATCCGGTACTCGTCGTGCACGTCGAGGCTCCAGCTGTTGTCGCCGCCCACGCCGCGCTGGACATGATCGAGCGTGAGCTCCCAGATCCCTTCGTCGCCGAGCTCTTCATTATGGCGCGCCTTCACCAGCGACGCGGCCCGGTACGGACGCAGCGTGAAGCCGAACAGCCGGTCGGACAGAATCTCGAGCACCTCGCCCGACTCCGAGGTCAGCCGGAGCGTACGGACATCGATCCGCTGCCCGTTCTCCTGCGGCCGCGTGTACGGCGTGCAGAGCGTCGCCGGATCGGCCCCGTAGCGGCCGACCAGAGCCGAGCGCTTGCGGTCGCAATAAGCTTCGTGCGGACCGCGTCCGTACCAGTCCACCCGCCGGACCGCGCTTTCCGGCAGCAGGAGCCGCAGGCCGAAGCGGGCGATTTCAGGACAGTATTTTTCCGGAATAAAGCCGATTTCCGCCACCGTCTCCATGCCGTTCGTCTTCCAGACCAGCGAGGTGCGGAAATCCTCCGGCTTGCGGGTATGGGTCCGCAAATCGAATTTGCAGCCGCGGTCGTTGTCGGTTTCGGCGCGGTCGAGCACCACCTCCGGCGATTCAAGCAGCGGCAGGCCAGGCTTCTCCGTTTCCCGGAGCGCAGCCGGATCGGCCCAGAACGGATTCCCGTCCGGAAACACCGAGAACGACAAATCCGCATCGAGCGGAAGCTCGGTCTCCGCCGACTCCCCGAGCGAAATGCGCCAGAAACGTTCGATTCCCTCCGGCAGTTCGGCCGGATACGGCACCGTCTTCGATTCGCCGGGCCCGAGCACGAAATCCCAGCCGCCCGACGCAGCCTCGCGCCCGTCGGCCAGCAGTTTCCAGCCGATCGCCTCGCCCGCGGTCGAACGGAAACTGCGCCGATTCGTGAGCGTGATCGTCCGCGCTTCGCGGTCAAGTGCGGCAACCAGCGGGCGGTGAACCCACTTCACCTCGCAAAGTCCCGGATTCGCCTCGCGGTTCGAGCGGACCAATCCGTCGCAGCAGAAGTTCCCGTCGTTCGGCCAATCGCCGAAATCGCCGCCGTAAGCGTAACCGCGCGGAGTCGCCAGCGCATGCTCGCACCACTCCCAGATAAAGCCGCCGGCCAGGCATTTCGTGCGGTCGATCACATCCCAGTATTCGAAAAAATTGCCGGTGCTGTTGCCCATCGCATGCGCGTACTCATTCATGATGAACGGCTTTGTGCTCGGATTCGGCCCGTGCTGGCGCGGATGCGGTATTTCGCCGTGTTCGCCGATGCGGACCGCGTTATCCTTCGAATATTCGGCAAGCCAGTGCGGCGTCGGGTAAGTCTGGCTGTCGAACTCGGCCACGACGTTCATATCGGCATACTGGATCGGACGCGGATCGTACCGCCGGATATGGGCGGCGGCGGCCTCGAAGGCGGTACCGTACCCGGCCTCGTTGCCGAGCGACCAGATGGTGACTGAAACGGAGTTGCGGTCCGTCTTCACCAGGCGCTCGACCCGGTCGAGCACGGCCGGCTCCCAGACCGGATCGTCGCCCGGCAGGACGCAGGCGTGATACGACAGGTGATGACTTTCGATATTCGCTTCGTCGATGACATAAAGCCCGTACCGGTCGCAGAGCTCGTACCAGAGCGGATGGTTCGGGTAGTGGCTGCAGCGGACCGCGTCGAGATTCGCCGCCTTGATCATCGTGATGTCGCGCAGCATCCCTTCGCGGGTGACCGCCCGGCCGCGCCGGGGATCGAGCTCGTGCCGGTTCACCCCGTGCAGCTTGATCGGTCTGCCGTTGAAGAAGAGCTGCCGGTCACGCACCTCGATCGAACGGAAACCGGTCCGGAAATGGCGGATGTCGAGAATCCCGTCCCCGCGGCGCAATGCGACGGTGACGGTGTACAGCTCCGGCGTTTCGGCGCTCCACCGCTTCGGAGCCGGTACCGGCGCAGCCAGCGAACGTCCGCCGGACGCCTGCGCCGCAATCGCGCCGGACGGATCACGCACGACGAGTTCGAGCGACAGGGAGCCGTCCCACCGCTCGACCTCCACCTCGGCACGGACCGTTCCCGATTCCGGGTCGGCCGTCACCGCGGCGTCGGCGATGAAAACCTCCGCCGTGGAGTAGGCGAAGACGCTGCGGAAAATGCCGGAGAGCCGCCAGAAATCCTGATCTTCCAGATAACTTGCGCTCGAATATTTGTAACACTCCGCCGCGACGACGTTTTCTCCGGCGCGGACCAGGGTCGTCACGTCGAATTCGGCCGGTCCCATCGAATCCTCGCTGTACCCGGCGAAAACGCCGTTGACCCAGAGCCGGAAGGCGGTCTGCACCCCGGCGAAATGCAGCACGACGCGGCGGCCGCGCCACTCCTCCGGCAGCACGAAGCGGCGGCGGAAACGGCCGGTCGGATTGCGCTCTGCCCAGGCGGTCCAATTTTCCGGCGGTTCTCCCATCACATGCGGCGGGTCGCAGTGGAACGGATAGGTGATGTTGCTGTAAATCGGTGTGCCGTATCCGGCGCATTCGAGATTGGCGGGCAGTTCGATCTCATCCCATCCGGAGTCGTCGAAAGCGGGCGCCTCGAAGCCGCCGGTTTCCTCTTCCGGAACCGGAGACCAGTGCAGTCTCCAGGGGCCGTCGAGCGGAAGCCGCCAGTCGCCGATGTCGTACAGAAATTCGTCCGGCGCGATCGAAAGGCGTTTCGACGGCCACGACGTCGCGCGCGGGGGCAGCTTGTTGATTCCGAACACGGACGGATTTTCCAGCAGATCGATGAGTTCGCTCATGTTTACATACTCTTGTGGTTGCCAGTCTGATAATAATGTTTCATAATGGAGCGGTTCCGGCCGGGATTTGCAACTGCGAGGCCGGAAAAATGATCGAAAAAAATGTGATTTCTTATCCGGCCGCTTGATTTTTTCATGATGATGACTTATACTGTCTGCACAGGAAAACTCACATCCAAACACGGGGAGTATCGGAAAATGGATGATCTCAGCAAGAAAATCACCGACCGGCTCGAAGAGCTCCGGGTTCATCTCCAGGCTGACGGCGGAGACCTCGAAATCGTCGGCATCGACGGCAAAACCGTGCAGCTCCGGCTGCGCGGGGCCTGCGGCGGCTGCCCGCACGCGGCCATGACCATCAAGGGCGGGCTCGAACGCATTCTGCGCGAGGAAATCGACCCCGAAATCGTCATCGAGCGCGTGCTTTAGGTTTCGGCTCCGGAACCCTCCCGGCGCTCCCTTCCCGGCGGAGTGCCGGTTTTTTGCGGCCGCCGATTTGAAAAACGGAAAAACCTGTGTTACATTAAACGGTCTGTATCAATAGATTGAATAGATAAAACAGGGCCCGGACGCAAATCGGGAGCCGGATAAAAGAAAGGTTTGATTGAGATGGCGAAGAATCTCGTGGATTCCATCCAGATGGAAGTGCGTTCCAAGCAGCCGTGCCGCAAGGAGTTGGATTTTACGGTCCCGGCGGATGCGGTCAAGAGTGAGACGGACAAGGTCCTCCGCGAATTCGCGTATGCGGTGTCGATTCCCGGCTTCCGCCAGGGCAAGGCCCCGGCCGGAATGCTGAAGAGCAAATACGGCAACGATATCCGTCAGGAGGTTGAGCGCAAGATCGTCTACGCGGCTTTTGAACTGGCCGGCAAGGACGGGAGCCTCGACATCGTGACCTGCGGAATCGAAGGCGAGCCGAAGCTCGAGTTCGATCAGGAATTCAAATTCACGCTCGGCGCCGACATCGCCCCCGAATTCGAGCTTGGCGACTACAAGGCGATCAAGGTCAAGGAAGAACTCGAAGCCGTCACCGACGAGCAGATCGACGAGCGCGTCAAGACCTACCGCGCCATGTACGGCAACTATGCCGAGGCCGAAGGCGCGGCGCAGAAGGACGACATGCTGAAGGTCAGCTACAAGAGCGACTTTCCGCTGCCGGAAGACGCCTCCCCGGCCCTGAAACGCCAGCTTGAAGCCGAAAGCACCTTCCTCTGGCTCAGCGATCCCGAGACCATTCCGGGCTGCACCGCGGCGCTGACCGGCGCCGAAGTCGGCAAAGAATACACGATCAAGGCCGAATATCCGGCCGATTACCGGGAAGCGGCCCTGGCCGGCAAAACCGTGAACTACACGGTCAAGGTCGAGGGCATTCAGCGCCGGGTTGAGCTGACCGATCAGGAACTGGCCGAAAAGGCCCGGGTCAAGACGATCGAGGAGTTCCGCGACATGCTCCGCAAGGCGATGGAGCAGGAGAACCAGAGCAAGCAGCGCAGCGCGGTGATCGAAAAGGTCTACGCCGAAATCGACAAGGCGATCCCGGAATTCGAGCTGCCGCCGTCGGTTCTGGCCTCCGAAGTCCAGAAGGAGCTCCAGAAGATTGCGCGCGAAACCGTGAAGAGCGAAGAGGACGCCGAGAAATTCAAGGCCGGGCTCGAAGAGCACAAGAAGGCCGCGGAAGAGCCGGCGAAGAAGGCGCTGCGCCGCACTTTCATCCTCCGCAAGATCGCGAAAGCCGAGGAGATCAAGCTCGAGCAGGGCGAAGTCGACGCCCAGCTCCGTGAAATGAGCCGCTACTACGGCTACAAGGAAAAGGAATTCCGCGACATGCTCGAAAAGAACGGCGGAATGGATGACCTTCAACTGGACATCCTGAGCAACAAGGTGCTGAACCATCTTGCCGATATGGCGACGAAGTAAGGCAACTGCTGCGCATTCCGAAAGAGCCGGGTGGCGGACCGTTCCGTAAGGAGCGGCCTGACGCGGCTCTTTCTGTGTTTGAAGAGGGAGAGGAGGCGGCGGCGCCCCCGCGAGGACGCCGCCGGGTTGACAGTTCAGTCAGCGTATCAGAATAAACATAACATGAGGTGATGCACATGAAAAGCAACTCTTTTCTGGTTCCGATGGTGGTCGAACAGACCGGTCAGGGCGAAAGAGCTTTCGATATTTACAGCCGGCTGCTGAAAGACCGGATCATTCTGCTCGGCACCCCGATTGACGACGATGTCGCGAATCTCGTGGTGGCCCAGCTGCTGTTCCTGCAGGCGGAAGACCCGAAAAAGGACATCGATCTTTACATCAACAGCCCCGGCGGCTCCGTGACGGCCGGGCTGGCGATCTACGACACGATGCAGATTCTCTCCTGCGACGTCAAGACCTACTGCGTGGGGCAGTGCGCGTCGATGGGGGCCGTGCTGCTCTGCGCCGGCGCGGAAGGCAAGCGGTTCGCGCTGCCGAACAGCCGGATCATGATCCACCAGCCGTGGGGCGGCGCCCAGGGGACCGCGGCCGACATCGACATTCAGGCCAAAGAGATCCTGCGGTTGAAGTCGATGCTGAACAACATCATCGCGACGCACACGAAACAGCCGGTCAAAAAGATCGAAAAGGACACCGAACGCGACTTCTTCATGGGCGCCGACGAGGCGGTCAAGTACGGAATCGTCGACAAGGTGGTCTCCAAACCTTCTCAGGGGAAATAACAGACGATGGCGGGAAAAAAAGGTAACGACAGCAAACTCATGTGCGCCTTCTGCGGCGCGCGCGAAGGCGATGAACCGCAGGTGATTTTTGCGCCGAGCGGGTACGAGGGGCTGGCGATCTGTTCGAACTGTCTCCGGAACGGTTACGAAGCGCTCTGTCAGGAAAAACAGGCGAAGAAGAATGTTCCGCCCGTCCTCGACCTGAACGTGCCGACTCCGGCCGCGATCAAAGCGGAATTGGACGCTTATGTGATCGGCCAGGAACATACCAAGCGCGTGCTCGCCGTTGCCGTTCACAACCACTATAAACGGCTGCAGACTCAGGCCGGCATTCACCGCAAGGCGAATGCCGAGCTGTTCAAAGACGTCGAGCTCGACAAGAGCAACGTCCTGCTGCTCGGGCCGACCGGCAGCGGCAAAACGCTGCTGGCCCGGACGCTCGCCAAGCTGCTCGACGTGCCGTTCGCCATCTGCGACGCGACGACGCTGACCGAAGCCGGTTACGTCGGCGAGGATGTCGAAAACATCATCCTGCGCCTCTACCAGGCCTCCGGCAACGACATCGACCGTACGCAGATCGGCATCATCTACGTTGACGAAATCGATAAGATCGCGCGGAAAACCGAAAACGTTTCGATCACCCGCGACGTGTCGGGCGAAGGTGTGCAGCAGGCGCTGCTGAAGATCCTTGAGGGCACGGTTGCGAATGTTCCGCCGCAGGGCGGCCGCAAGCATCCGCAGCAGGAGTTCATCCGGATCGACACCTCGAACATCCTGTTCATCTGCGGCGGCGCGTTCGTCGGACTCGACAAGATCATTCAGCGGCGCTGCGGCAAGCAGGTGCTCGGCTTCAAGCGCCTCGTCGATGACGAGGCGGAGCAGGCCGAAAAAGCCGCCGCCAAGCTGGAGAAGAATCCGTATGCGAAATGCGAGCCGGAAGACCTGATCCGTTTCGGGCTGATCCCGGAATTCGTCGGCCGGCTGCCGGTCATGACCTCGCTCGAACCGCTCGAACGCGAGGACCTGATCCGCATCCTGAAGGAACCGAAGAACGCGCTGATCCGCCAGTACCAGCGCCTGCTGGCGATGGAAGGCGTCTCACTTGAATTCACGGATGAGGCGCTCGGCGCGCTGGCCGACAAGGCGGTTCAGCGCGGAACCGGCGCGCGCGGGCTGCGTGCAATCCTCGAGGAGCTGATGACCGACGTCATGTTCGACGCTCCCTCGGCGGAGGGCGTGACCCGCTGCGTCATCGATGACGCGGTCGTGCGCGGCGAAGCCGCGCCGCGGCTGCTCTGCGATTCGGTCAAGCAGCCGGCGCGGCGTCCGGCGAAGAAAGCGCAGGCCTGAGAAAAAGGAGTCCCTGATTCTGATGGCTCAGTCCGTTGACCTGAAGACCCGCGTGATCGGCCCGGATACCGCCGTGCCGGAAACCGGCGACGGTGTCGATGTCTTCTCTTCGCTGCCGATCAAACCGCAGGAGCGGTACAAGTTCCTGCGGTCGGTCGGTTTCGGCGGAATGAAGAGTGTGCTGCTGGTCTTCGACCGGGATACCGGCCGTGAAGTCGCCATGGCGATCATGCCGGATTTCCGCGACCGGCCGAAGAGCGATCTCGAACGGTTCGTCCGCGAGGCGCGGCTGACTGCCCAGCTCGAACATCCGAACATCGTTCCGGTGCACGATCTCGGCATCGACAGCTCGGGCTCGCCGTTCTTCACAATGAAATACCTGCACGGGCAGTCGCTTTCGTCGGTGCTGCGCAAGCTCGCCAAGGGCGACGCCGAGGCGGTGCACCGCTTCAGCCAGCTCCGGCTGCTGCAGATTTTCATCCGGATCTGCAACGCGGTCGAATTCGCGCATTCGCAGGGAATCTGCCACCTCGACATCAAGCCGGAGAATGTGAATATCGGCGACTTCGGCGAAGTGCTGCTGCTGGACTGGGGGCTGGCCCGGGTCATCTCCCCGCATTCGCGGCTCGCCTCGCCCAATACGGAGGACGTCGACGCGAACGGGCATGTGAAGGGAACTCCCGGCTACATGGCGCCGGAACAGATCCGGCTGCTGAAGGAGCATCCGGTCGGCTTCCGGTCGGACATCTACTCGCTCGGCGGAATCCTGTATGCGATGCTTTCGCTGTCGAATCCGCTCTCGCGGCTGCCGATGGAGGAGATTCTGCGCCGGACGACCTCCGGCGAAATTCCGCCTCCGTCCGACGTGGCGCCCGACGAGCGTCATATTCCGGCTGCTCTCGAGGCGATCTGCCAGAAAGCGATGGCCCTGAACCCGGACGACCGCTATCAGACCGTAGCCGAGCTGCGGGAGGACATCTTCGCCTTCCAGACCGGCTATGTGCCGAAGGCTGAAAACGCCTCGCCGCTGAAGCATGCCGGGCTGTTCCTCGGACGGAATCTTCTGATCCTGATGATCCTGCTCGTCCTGTTCCTTGCGCTGTCGCTGGCGACGCTGGCCTACTACTATTTCAATGCGGTGAATTGACCATGATACGGTTTGCGACGATCGGCACGAATTTCGTCACCGGCTGGTTCCTCGAAGCCGCCCGCGAATGCCGGGAACTGCATTATGCGGCCGCCTGTTCGCGGAGCGGAGATAAAGCGCGCGGCTTTGCCGCGGAGCACGGCGCGGACGGCATCCACACCGACCTCACCGCACTGGCGGAGGACGCCGGAATCGACGCGGTCTATATCGCCAGCCCGAACAGCCTGCATTTCGAGCAGGCGGCGCTCATGCTGTCGCACGGGAAGCACGTGCTGCTGGAGAAGCCGGCCGCCTCGAACCGGCGGGAGCTGTCCAAATTGCTGGAGATCGCGAAGACGAACCGGGTCATCCTGCTCGAAGCGATGCGCTCGGTGTTCGACCCCGGCTTTGCGGCCGTTGAACAGGCGCTGCCGCGGCTTGGCAGAATCCGCCGTGCGAGTTTTCAATACTGCCAATATTCGTCGCGTTACGACAAATTCAAAGCCGGAATCATCGAAAACGCCTTCAACCCGGCCTACTCCAACGGAGCGCTGATGGATATCGGCGTCTACTGCGTGCATCCGCTGGTCCGGCTGTTCGGCCGCCCGGACCGGATTCTGGCTGATGCGGTGATTCTCGACAACGGCGTGGACGGCGCCGGAACGATCCTGGCCGGATACGACTGCGGCATGCAGGCGGAGCTGGTCTATTCGAAAATCACAAACAGCCGGGTTCCCAGCCAGATTCAGGGAGAGGAAGGCAGCATGGTGATCCGGGAGATCGCAAATCCGCGCGAAGTCACGATTTTTTACCGGAACGGCGGGGAGGAGACGGTCTTCGCCGGGCCCGATCGCCGGAACATGATTTTCGAAGTGCGGGAGTGGGTCCGGCTGATCCGGGAGGGCGCCCCCGACAACCCGCACAACCGCTATTCCCTGCTGGAGCTCGAAGTCATGGACGAGGCGCGCCGTCAGACCGGAATCCGCTTCCCGGCGGACGACATCAGGCCCTGATCCTTCCCTCGTCATCGCAACGGCAAAAAAAACAGGAGCCGAAGGACAGCCTGCCCTCCGCTCCCGCGTCGTTGCCGCACCGGTTGAACGGTCAGTCGGCGGCGAAGCCGGCTTCATCCACCAGCAACTGCTTCAGCTTTGAAAGCGCCTGATTCTGGATCTGGCGGACACGTTCGCGGGTGCGGCCGATCTCCTGACTGACCTCTTCGAGGGTCAGCGGCCGGTTGCCGCGCAGCCCGAACCGCATTTCAAGGATGCGCCGTTCGCGTTCTTCCAGTTTCTCGAGCAGGTCCATCAGCCGGAACACCGATTCGACGTCGCCGAGAATCTGGTCGGGCGTCATGGCGTGACGGTCCGGAATGATATCCTGGAATTCGCCCTCCTCCCCCTGCTGGATCGGGTCATGCAGCGAAAAGGTGCGCAGATCGGCGAGCCGGAGTCCGGCCACGGTGCGTTCACTGAAGTCGAGATGCTCGGCGATTTCGGCGTCGGTCGGTTCACGCCCGAGCTCTTCGGTCAGTTTCATGCGGACGGATTTGATCTTGTTGATCTTGCCGGCCGACTGCACCGGGATGCGGATGGTGCGGCTCTGGTTTGCGAGCGCGCGGCGCATCGACTGTTTGATCCACCAGGCTGCATAGCTGGAAAATTTCGCGCCCTTGGCCGGATCGAATTTCTCGACCGCGCGCATAAGGCCGATATTGCCTTCGCTGATGAGGTCCAGAAGCGGCAGCCCCAGCCCCTTGAAGTCGTGGGCGATCTTGACCACCAGACGGAGATTCGCCTTGATCAGCGTCGAACGCGCATCTTCGTGACGGTCCTCATCGCAGCCGTGAATGGCATCTGCCAGCTCGGCCTCTTCCTTCTTGTTCACGAGCGGAATACGGGCGATCTCGCCCATATAGACCTTCATCGTATCGTTCTTGGCGCCGGCCACCACTTTGGAGTCAAGCGCGATCTTGCGGGCCGATTCCTTCTCCTGCTTGGTACGGGGACGGGCGACAGCGGAAACATCGACGGCCTTGCGGCGGCTTTTCGCAACGCTTTCGGGAACCTCCCTGAAGCTCTCCTCCTCGTCGGCAGCCGGAGCAACCGGCTTCGCGGCGGCCCCCTTCGGCATGAACTTGGTCGGCGGAGCTTCAACCTTCCTGATCAGCAGCTTGCCCTTCGGCCGCGGATCGGCGGAAGGGGCCTCGCTCTCTTCCGGCAGCTCGTCCGGAACATCGAGACGTCTCGCCGACTCCTCCTCCCCGGCTGCGGAAACCCGGATGGATTTCCTGAGTTTGACTTCTTCATCAAGGCCGGCGGTCACTTCGCCCGCCCGGTCCTTCCCGAGATTCGACCCACTCTTTTTCACAGGCATAACGGTCCCCAACTCTTCCGCAAAACGAAAACGATTCACCGAATACATTTTCCCATGCGGAAACATGAAAAAAATTGAAATTTATAAAAAAATAATGCCGTATCCACTATAAAAAATCGGCTTTCCGGCATATAATAAAACGAGCACAGAAGATACGAACCGCCGGGAACCGGCAAATTGATCAAATGCTCAATAAACGTGTTTCCACAAATTTACCAAGATAAAGCTTTCCTGCTGAAAGTCAAGTCATTAAAATGAGAAACTGGAAAAAAATACTGAAAAAACAGCTGGAAACCGGCGGAGATGCCGGAATCAGCCGTTCCGGAGTCGATCCGGGCAGCATCGCCTTCCTTCTGATCCAGGCCGTCAGGAAACTCGGCAAGCCTCTGGTCGCGGCGTTTCCGGAGCTCAAGCTGGCCGACCGCGCGGCGGCGGAGTGCGAAGCCGCCGCGGCGCTGACCGGCATCCCGCTGCGCATACTCCCGATCCCGGAATGCGGCCGGGGCAAACTGCTGTTTCCGGGGGGAGAGGCGCGGCGGGCACGGGCGCTCAACGCGGCGCTGACCGATGCCTTCGATCTTTACATCGGGAGTGTCCACGCCCTGACTGCTCCCGCGCCGAAGCCGGCCGAAACCCGGGAGTCCACTCTGATCCTGCGCCCCGGGCTTGAAATCCCGCCCGCGGCGCTGCTCGAAAAACTGGTCAAACTCGATTACGACGACGAATACGAGGCAACCGTATCGGGTGAGTTCGCCCGGCGCGGCGGCATCGTCGACCTGTTCAGTCCGGCGCACGATTTTCCATGCCGGGTCGAATTCTTCGGGGACGAAATCGATTCGCTGCGGAGTTTCGCGCCGGAGACGCAGCGCTCAACCGGTCCGCTTGATGAATACCGGGTGATCGGCCGGGCCGGCATCACGGCCGGGGGCGCGGCCGAAGCGGACTTCTTCGACTACCTGGCCGGAGTCGACTTCTCGTTTCTCTCCGTCTATCCCGAAGCCGGACGCGAACGGCTCGGGAAATACTCGGGAGCCGAAGCCGTCGGCCGGTTGGACGAAATCGACCGGCTCTGTGCAAAGCGGGAGGGCTCTTTCGCTTTTTACGACAGTACCGAAGGGGCCTTCCACCCCGAAACGCCGCCTTCGGAAATCGAACCGCCGCTGCCGTCACCGGAGACGGACGGCGGAAGCGTATTCGCGCCGGAAGCGCGCGAAGGCGCCTGCCGGATGGCCCGGCAACTGCTGGAGGACCACCTGCGCCGGGCGCTCGAAACCGGTTATGAGGTCGTGCTGGTCGCGCCCCACCGGGAGAATCTCCCCGCGCTGCGGGCCTACTGCCGCCGCATGGGACTTGATACGGCCGGACTCTCCTGCGATGCGGCACGACTCGGGTGCGGTTTCTCCCTGCCGGAAGAAAAACTGCTGGTCATCACCGAACGGGAGCTGGTCACCTGCGGCTACACGCACGACCCGCACGAACTCGAACTCGAAGAGGCGCTCGAAGAACAGGCCGCCGCCGAAGTCGAACCGGAACCGGTCCGGGTCCCGGAGTTTTCGCTGGCCGACCTCGACTACGGCGATTACGCCGTCCATCTCGACCACGGCATCGGCATCTTCCGCGGCTTCAAGACACTGAATACGCGGGGAATCGTCCGGGAAGTCCTCACCCTCGAATACAAGGACGGCCAGCTGCTTTACGTGCCGCTTCTGCAGGCCCACAAAGTCAGCCGCTACCTCGGCAGCCCCGGCAAGGTGCATCTTCACGCGCTCGGCGGCGCGAAGTGGGGCAGAGACAAGGAGTCGGCGCGCCACGGCGTGCGCTCCTATGCGGCGGACATGCTGCGTCTGCAGGCGATGCGGCAGTCGGCTCCCGGCATCGTGTTCCCGAAGGACAACGGCGAATGCCGCGCGTTCGTCCGGGCCTTTCCGTTCTCCGACACGCCGGATCAGCGCCGTTCGACCGACGAGGTGTTCGCGGATATGGAGTCGTCCCGGCCGATGGACCGGCTGCTCTGCGGCGACGTCGGCTACGGAAAAACCGAGATCGCGATGCGGGCCGCCTTCAAAGCGGTCGAAGCCGGCTATCAGGTTGCGATCCTCGCCCCGACGACCGTGCTGGCCCAGCAGCACTACAACAGCTTCCGCGAACGGTTCGCGGAGTATCCGTTCACGATCGAGGTGCTGAGCCGGTTCCGGACCGGCGCCGAGCAGGGCGACATCATGCGGCGCGTCGGCACCGGCGGCATCGACATCCTGATCGGGACCCACCGGCTCTGCAACCCGGAGCTGCGCTTCCGGAACCTCGGGCTGGTCGTGATCGACGAGGAGCAGCGGTTCGGCGTCAAACACAAGGAGCGGCTGCGCCGGTTCCGGGCCGAAGTCGATGTGCTGACCATGTCCGCCACGCCGATTCCGCGGACGCTCTACCTCGCCATGGCCGGTGCGCGCGACCTCTCGACGCTGATGACCGCGCCGAAGCTGCGGCTGCCGGTCAAGACGGTCATCGCCCCCGAAGAGGACAACCTCGTCGAACAGGCGATCCGGGCCGAACTCGCCCGCGGCGGGCAGGTCTACTACCTGCACAACCGGGTGCGCACGATCGACGAAAAGGCGAAGCAGCTGAAAAAGCTGATTCCGGAAGCCCGCTTCGCGGTCGCCCACGGCCAGATGCACGAACACGAGCTTGAGGAGGTCATGACCCGTTTCCTGCAGGGAGAAGTCGACTGCCTGATCTGCAGCACGATCATCGAATCGGGACTCGACGTGCCGAATGCGAACACGATTCTCATCGAACGCGCCGACCGCTTCGGGCTGGCCGAACTCTACCAGCTGCGCGGCCGGGTCGGACGGTGGAAGCATCAGGCCTATGCATACATGCTCCTGCCGAAAAGCCAGCTGGTCAGCACCGACGCGCGAAAACGGCTCGCGGCGATCCGGCGCTGTTCGAACCTCGGCGCGGGTTTCCAGCTTGCTCTGCGGGACCTCGAAATCCGCGGTTCCGGGAACCTGCTCGGCAGCGAACAGTCCGGCCATCTGAACACGATCGGCTTCGATCTCTACTGCCAGCTGCTGAAGCAGGAAGTCGCCGGCCTGCGCGGCGAACGCCACGACCTGCTGCCGGAGGTCGAGCTCGGCATCGACTTCGTAAGCTTCACGCTGACCGCCCCGGAGGGGCAGCTGGCCGCGGCGTTCCCGCCCGAATATATCGGCGGCGACCGGCTGCGTCTCGACGCATACCGGAAGCTCTCGGGGCTTGAGGACGAAGCACAGCTCACCGCCTGCGGCGAAGAGCTGCGCGACCGCTTCGGGCCGCTGCCGGAACCGGTGAAAAACCTGCTCGAAGTCATCCGCCTGCGCATTCTCGCGGCGCGGGCCGGTTATGAAATTCTCACCGTCGCCGACGGCAAAGTCACCTTGAAGAATCCGGGCGGCACCATCTTCCGCATCGACGGCAAACAGCCGGTCATCAGCTACGCAAACCCGCCGAAGCTGCGGCTGAAACACCTGCTTGAGCTGCTGCGCCGGGCGAACGAAGAGAGGGAGGCACTCCACCCGTGATTCTGGAAGAGATCAACCGGAAAGATTGGGAGAGATACGAGCAGATCGCGGTTTTCCGGCAGAAACACCCGCATCTGCATCTGGCCGGATTGTGGTTTCTGATTCTCCTCTCCTTCGGCATGGCGTTTCTGGTGATCGGAGGGATCGTCTGGATCATGCTGCGCGTCTGCGCCGCGCCGGGCACGGGGATAGTCCTGCTGGTCAATGCCGTTTTTACAATCACATTCTATCTCGCCGCATTGCGCGACCGGCCGTGGAAACAGATGATGAAACTCGAACCGCGCGATTATCCGGAACTGTATCGGAAAGTCAACTGGATCGCCTGCCGGATGAAAGCTCCGAAGATTCACCGCATCTACCTTTCGGTCGAATTCAACGCGAGCGTCGGAAGCATGTTCACCTTCGTCCCCGGACTGCGGACCAACGTGCTGATGATCGGCTACCCGCTGCTCTGTTCTCTGAGTTCCAAAGGAGTGATTGCGGTTCTGGCGCATGAATTCGGGCATGTCTCCGGCGGCCATCTTTCGCGGCAGGCTCTGTTTTTTCATATCCGCCTCTTCTGGGAAGGGCTTGAACTGGGGCTTTTCGATCTGCTGCTCTACCCGTGGAAACGCTGTTTCCTGCGGAATTTCGATCTGCTGCTCCACCCGCTTCGCCGTTCGTTCGAGCAGGAGGCCGACCGGCGGATCGTCGAGTATTTCGGCCGGGATCATCAACTTGAGGCGATGGCCCGGACGGCGATGTGCAGCCGGATAATCGCCGGAGACAGAACGCTTCAACAGCTCATGATGACGCACAGCGCGGAAGAGATCGATTTTGCTGCCGCCATCCGTTCGGCACTGACCCGGGAATGCTCTTATGATGAGTGCCGGAACGGCCTGACAGCCGCCCTGGCGGAAATACCGCCGGTTTTCGACGAGCATCCGCCGTTCCGGGAGCGGGTCGGGAAATATAACGACGCAGAAAAACTTATGCCGTACGCGACAGCCGATCCGGATGCACTTGAGAAACTGCTGCATCCCGGCAAAGTGTTTTACGAACAGCTCAACGATTATTACCGCCGTTTTTTTGCGGAAGAAATTTCGGCACTTCATGCCGATTGCGAAGAATACGCCGCCCGTCTTGCGGCTTTTGATCCCGAAGCGGTCAATGATGAACCGGAGGCGATCAGATTTCTCGAATTTCTGGAATCAATCGGCCGGAAAAAGGAGTATGAACAGCTTCTGGCCGCCGCGCGAAAGCGTTTCCCCGGCTCCCTGTCGCTCCGCGGCCTTTCCCTGGTCAGGCAGCTCGAACAAAGCGGAACGGAAGAGGGACAAAAAACGTTGATCGCCCAGATGGAAACGATCCTTTCCGAAGCGCCGCTGATGATTTACCAACTCAACGATCCGCTGATGAACTACTATTTGAGGCATGGAGAAAATGAATCCATCAAGCGGCTGCTGGATTTGCGCGACTCCGGGCTGCGCCGCGAGCAGCATCGCCTGATGCAGCCGCTGAGTGTGCGGGACGATTTGCGGCCGGCCGGCTGGAATGATTATGAAAAGGAAGAATTAAGAAAAGCATTTGCGAACAATGCGCTCCAGATCGAGGCGGTTTACCCGGTGCAGCGGTATTACGACTCGAATGTGCAGGTTTCCACCCTCTTTCTGGTCATTCGCAAACGCAGGATGCCGTACAGGAGCTTTCGCTTTCAACGTTCCGACCAGGACCTCATCTCGGATTACGAAGTTCTGGACGGAGAGGTCGTAATCGGTACTCCAGAGCTGCTGGCGCATCTGGATTCCCGGCGGATTGAGCCGGTTCTCATCCCGCTGCGGTCCCAAGGCATGAGCGAAAAAAAACGGCAGCCAGAGCCAGGAGCATAGCCGCCCGGACACAGATCGATGCGGAAAGGCGGATTGCCAAAACTTATTTATCCTGAATGAAGCTCCTCGATCCAAGGCTCGAGGCATCTTCTCGCAAATCCAGGCTCAGTTGTCGAAACAAAAGTCTTTCATACTCTCCATGAGCAGAGAGAGATCTTATCTCCACAATGAATACAAGTCAAACGGCCCCTATCCGATTATTGAACGTTCCGGCAAGAGCACCAACTGAAATTGTTTTCACGGCCTATTTCCCTCCGGTCAGATATTGTTGATTGAGTTTCGGCAGAAGCGGTTCGCCGTCGATATAGACATCGGCGCCGATTCGGAAATATTTGTCCCGGTCGATGTTTCGGAGTTCGATAACATGGGCATTGGTCAGTAAGTCTGAAAGACGTTGTTTTTCGAAGATGGCAGACAGGCGCTCTTCCGGGTCTTTGCTTCGCAGTTCGGGAGTGTTGATTCCCCGGAGACGAATGGAGATATTCTTTCCGGCAATGGCCGAATGTTCGTCGATGTCACAGGCGAAAGTGTCGCCGTCAATGACACGCAGGAGGCGAGATACTTTGACGTCGGGATAAAGTTTATCCTGTGTCTGCGGATGAGTGGCACATCCGGCCAGCAGCAGAATTCCGAACAGCAGAAGCAGCATTCTTTTCATGATTTTTCGTCTCCTTTGTCATCTTATGCCGGGATCTATCGGCAATCTTACGCAGCAGACGAAAATTTGTGCAAAAGAAGAGGTGCATCCCCAATTGCACCAACTAGAGGCCCCACTACGAGCCCACACGAGAATGCAAGAGGGGAGCACCAAAAATATGGTGCTCTCCTCCAGCAATGACTCTCGTGTTAGAAATGTAGTGGGTTTCTAGTTGAGCATCTGCTGAGAAGTCAACATTGACTTAACTTATTCAATTGTAAGATTCGGTTATTGCTCCGATATATCCTCCAATATTTTCTGTATCTGTTTTTTCAGGGCCGGCAAATCATCCATCGCCGTATCCCAGACAATACTGTAGTCAACAGCCATATAATTATGTACCAGTACATTGCGCATGGCAATGGAACGTTTCCATGAAACATCTGGATGCGCTTTCCGCAGGTCATCGGATATCCGGGCGGCGGCTTCGCCAATCATGGCGAAATTAGCGAAGACAATGTCTTTTTTATCCTGATTGCAGATAAATTCATCATAAGACACCGTCAGAGTCTCTTCGACACGGGAGATACTCTTGAGTATATGTTCCAACCGATTGATGTCAGGATTCAAAGTGCCACCATATCCTTTTCTACCTCGCGACTGAACGTGTCGCCGTTTAACGCACCCAACGAAACTACATCAACTCTGGAGTGCAGAAATTCAGACAGTTGCTCCAATAACTCCGCTTGGTCGAACAGCGTGGTTCCACGCGAAAACTTAGCGACGAAGTCCACATCACTTTCCGGCGTCTCCTCTTTTCGGGCACAGGAACCGAAGACGTAAAGTTTCTCCACCTTGTGCGCTTTCGCTATCCGGTAGATTTCATTCCGTCTGGCTCTGAGTTCGTCGAGTTTGCACATGATATCCTCCTGCTCTGTTTAAATATAAGCCGCTTACGGGAAATTTCAATTGCACCAATGAAAAATACCGATTGCATTATCGATATCTCACCGACATATCGGAGCCAAAGACGATAAAACAAAAAATCCATCCGCCTTAAGCGTTTTTACGCTCAATCAAGATGGATTGCTCATGCTGTTTCTTCCGGCTGATACCGTAAGTGAATTCATCATCGAAAACATATGAGGCGTTCAATCAGGTCCATCCAATCGGGATGCTAATGGTCAACGGCCCGAATGAATTTCCATTCTCTTTCGCAGACCGGTTCTTCTTATTTCAGCTTGGAGAGCAAAAGGGAGAAAGAGCTGGAATCAGGGCAAAAAAAATTGGAGGCGTGGACCGGAATCGAACCGGTCTGAGCGATTTTGCAGACCGCTGCCTAACCTCTTGGCTACCACGCCTCGTGATGTTTTATACTATAATCCGCGTTTCAGGAAAAGCAAATCGAAAAACTTGATTTTTTCGAAAATTCCCCTCCCGCGGCGGAAATCGTACCGCGGGAGAGTCGGAATTCCGGGCCGGTGCTTTTATTCGAACGGCACCACCGCTTCGGCGGAAGCCGGCGTCGCAACCACCTCCGTGCTCTGCGACAGCACCGAGAAATCCGCGAAGAACGCATAAATCAGCACTACCACGACCAGCAGCGCGATTCCGCACGGAACCACGTACTTCCACGGCGTCAGATCCACCTCGCCGGAGTCCTCGTGCACCCACGGCGTCGAACGCGGAAACGCATAGGCGAAGAACAGCATCACCGCGATCAGCAGCACGAAGACCACACCGAAGAAGTGCCATTGACCGCCGAACAGGTAGTTCACCGCTTCCGGAAAGGCCAGCACGCCGAGCGCAATGATGATCACACCGCCGAGCAGCGCGATCTTCGCCGCAATCGCCGGTGTGCGTTTGCTCAGAAGACCGACGAGCACCACCGCGCAGATCGGAATGTTGTAAATGCCGTTCATGGTCTGGAGATAGGTGAAGATGCTGTCCTGTCCCGCCAGCAGCGGAGCAACGATCATCGACATGGCCGCAATCAGGCAGCCGAAGTATTTGCCGGAGCGCACGACCTGGATCTCGGTCGCATCCTTCTTCCAGAGCCGTTTGTAGATGCCGAGGCTGAACAGCGTGCAGGTGCTGTTCAAAGCCGAGTTGAAGCTCGACAGGATCGCGCCGACCAGAACCGCCGCGAAGAAACCGGTCAGCCACCACGGCAGCACCTCGCGGACGAGCGTTCCGTATGCCAGAACCGACTTCAGCTCCTCCCCTCGCTGAACCACGAAAATATAGTAGGCCATGATGCCGGGAAGCACGAGGTAGAGCGGCCCGAGCAGCTTCAGCAGCCCGGTCAGCAGCACACCCTTCTGGCCTTCGGCCAGGTTGCTCGCCGCCAGCGTCCGCTGGATGATCTGCTGGTTCGTGCACCAGTAGAAAACGTTGATGATCAGGACGCCGGTGAAGATGTTCCAGAACGGAACCGGCGCCTTCGCTCCCCCGATGGAGTTCAGCCGGTCCGGAATCTCCGTCGAAAGCGTCTCGAGGCCGCCGAGAATGCCGGCGTCGCCGCCGATCAGTTTCAGCCCGAGAATCGTGATGAGAAAGCCGCCGGCCAGAAGCCCGATGCCGTTCAGCATGTCCGAAAACGCGGTCGAACGCAGCCCGCCGAGCAGCGCATAGGCCGAACCGATGAGCCCGATCACCCAGACCGAAAGCCAGAGCAGGACGGTGTGATTCTGAATCCCGGTCAGCTCCGTCAAATTCAGGATGCTCGCCATACCCTGCGCGCCGGTATAGAGGATGATCGGCAGCAGAATCGTCATGTATGCGATAAGAAAAATCAGATTGCAGATGATCTGAGTCGTGCGGTCGAAACGGATCTCAAGCAGCTGCGGCACCGTCGTAATGCCGCTCTTCAGGAAACGGGGCAGGAAGAAGAGCGCCATGGCGACCAGCGCCACCACCGCGACGACCTCCCACACCATGACCGACAGCCCGGCGCTGAACGCGTCGCCGTTCAGGCCGACCATCTGCTCGGTGGACAGGTTGGTCAGCAGCAAGGAGCCGGCGATCACCGGGAAAGTCAGCGAACGCCCGGCCAGAAAGTAACCCTTCTGCGTCTTGAGGTCCTCGCCGCGGGTGGCCAGCCAGGTCAGCAGCGCGACGAGGCCGGTAAAAAACAGAAATGAGATCAAAGTGAACCAGATTGCCGGCATAGGTCGTCCTTTCCAACTGCAGGACAGCCCGGAAGATACACGCCGGAGGCTCCAACGCATATTGGCGCTGTCCAGATTTTGATATCGATGCTACTCCGAAGACGAGCGGACCGCCGGAATCGGAGAATGGATGAATTCCAACCGGATTCCATCCATTTCCGCACGTTCCGCCACCGACAGAATATATCATGAACCCGGTTTGAGTTCAATCCGCGAGCGAACGAAAATCCAAAGAAAAACGGCGAAAATCCGCTTCGCGCTCCCGGAACCGCCTCAGCCTTCAAACAGGGCGCGCGCTTCAGCCAGATGCTTCCGGATCGGCAGCTTCTGCGGGCACTTCGACTCGCAGAGGCCGCACCCGACGCAGGCGGAGGCGTTGCGCTCCTCCTTATCCGGCGCGGAACCGATTCTCGCATAGCTGCTGCGCGCATGTTCGCGGAACCCGTAGACCCTGTCGTAGATCAATGCCTCGAGCACAGCCGGAATCCGGACGTGTTCCGGACAGGATGGACCGCAGTAGTTGCAGCCGGTGCAGTAAAGATTCCGCAGTTCGCCGCACTGCTCACGGACCCGGACGAGGGCGGCGAGCTCCGGCTCCGTCAGCGGGTCGGCGTCGGAGGCGACCCGCGTATTGGCATCCACCATCGCGGCGCTCCCCATGCCGGAGAGCGCGCACGAAACGGCGGGATTCGCCAGAACAAAGCGCAGCGCGAGCTCCGGCGTCGTGAACTTCCCGCCGAGCGCATCTTCGAAGACGCCGCCGGCAAAGGCGAGGCGGCCGCCGCCGACCGGCCCCATCGCAACGGTTCCGAGCCCTTTTCCGGCCGCATAAGCGATCATCTCCGCATTAGCTACGTCGAGCAGATTGTACTGGAAGAGGACCGACGAAAATTCGCCGGTGTCGATCAGCGTCTTCATCGCGGCGGGCCGGTCGTGGAACGAAAAGCTCAAATGCCGGATCATCCCCCGGTCCCGCGCCTTCGCGGCCTGTTCGAAAAGCCGGAATTCGCGGATCGGCCCCGAAAGCGCCGATTCGCCGATGCCGTGAAAGTGATAGAAATCGATATGGTCCGTATCGAGTTTGCGCAACTGGTTTTCGAGAATCCGCCAGAAATCGTCCGCACATTTCAGCTCGCCGAGCGGCAGTTTGGTCGAAAGCCGGACCCTGTCGCGCCAATGGTTCCGCTTCAGCGCGCGGCCGACCGCGATTTCGCTCCAGCCGCGCAGGTAGAAATAGGCGGTGTCCACATAGTTGATCCCCGCCTCGAAACCGCGGCAGAGCAGATCGATTGCCGGTTCAAGATCGGGCTCGGGCCCGTCGAGCGGAACATCCGCGACCGGCAGCCGCATCGCGCCGAAACCGAGCGCTGAAATTTCGAATCCGGTATTGCCGAATTTCCGGTACTGCATATCATCCTCCCTGGTTGTCATACAGGAAAGTATACCGGCTGTTTGCATCCGGCGCAAGTCCGATCCCCCGCACGTCAAAGAATTTTTTGAAAAATCCTCCTTTCCGCTGTTGCTTTTTTTACAAACTCATGTATAATGAATATAGTTCATCAATAATGAATATCATCCCAAACAAACCTTTCCCAAAAGGAGCCGGCCATGAATGCAGAGACCGTTTACCGGGTGGACAATGCCGAAACCGTGAAGATCAAGCACTATGCGCTGGAGACGCTGCGGGCGGATCTGGTCGGAATCGCCAATATCGGGCGTTTTGCAGGCGCGCCGGTCAAAATGAGTCCGCAGGGGGTCATGCCTTCGGCGCGGTCGGTCATCGTGATGGCGATCCACCACCCTGACGCGGCGATCGAGCTCGGCGGGAAAAAGCATCCGCAGGAGATCGGCCCGTACCAGATCCAGTACCATATGAACTGGCGGCTCGACGACATGTCGTACCGGATGAGCAATTTCCTCGAAAAGCTCGGCTGGAATGCGGTCCCGATCGTCTCATCGAACATCTGGCGCTATCGCGGCTACAAGGACCTGAAGGAGCAGTTCGCGCCGGATGTGTCGCACATCCATTCGGCGGTCGCCGCCGGCCTGGCGGAATACGGTTACAGCGGGCTGGCGATCACGCCGGAATTCGGCGCGCGCGTCCGCTTCGTCACCGTCATCACCGATGCGGAGCTGACGCCGTCGCCGCTGCTCGAACCGGGCTCGGTCTGCGACAGCTGCATGATCTGCAAGCGCGAGTGCCGTTCGGGCGCGCTCTCGAAGGAGATCAAGGGGTGGAACGTCATCGAGTACGAAGGCAGACAATACCGTTACGCGAACAAGAATCTCTGGCGCTGCTCGTGGGGGGAACACTTCGACCTCGACCTCGACCTGCCGATTCCGGACGTCGTCGACGAGAAGGTCATCATGGAGGCGACCGTGAAATACGGCCGCCGCGGCGGAGAGATGGGCTCATGCCTGCGCTACTGCCTGCCGAAGGCGCTGCGCTACTGGGACAGGGATTATACGAACGCGCCGCGCCGCCGCCGCCGGTATATCGAAAACCCGGAGGTGCAGGGGGCGGTTCCCCGCGGCCTTTTCGAAGAGATCCGGGCTCTCGGCGGCGGGTGGGGAGTCGATCATGTCGTGGTCCGGAGCGCCGACGAACTCCGGGAAAGCTCCGGAATCGATATCGGCGCACTGATGCCGGGGGCGATCCGCAGCGTCAGCATGGTTTCGATGCGCCGGCCGCTGTCGCTGTGCGACGGAATCCCGAACCGGGAGCGGAATCTGCCCGACGCGGCCTGGAGCCCGATCATGACGCAGGCCGGCTATGACGCGGTCCGCCTGCTCGAAAAGTTCGGCTATTCGGCCTGCCAGTACCTCAATTTCCCGGAGGAGACATTTGCAGCTTCGCTGACCGGAGCGCCCGGAATGGAGATCCGGACGCTGACGCTGCTGACCGATGCGCCGCTGCCGCTGACCGGCAGCGAACTGCCGTTCTCCGCCCGGCGGAACGGCCCGCCGCGCGAGCTGACCGACCGCCTGGAAGAAGAAGCGCGCCTGCGAGAATGCGACCTCTTCGGAGTGGCGCCGGCGGAGCGGCTCGCCGCGATCGTTCCGGATCTGAAGGCGATCTTCGAGGGTGAGGTCGAATATGTCGGCCGGAACAAGGCCGATTCGTTTCACAAGCCGTACGATCCGGTCGTCACGAAGGAGGCGCGCCGGGTCTGCGGCCCGGCAGACTATCTGCCGGGTGCGAAATCGGTCATCGTGATCGGGCTGCGCATGCCGAAAGCCACAGTGGACATCACGGCGCGGACGCCGGCCGAGGCGGCCGGCCCCTACGTATTCGCCCAGTATGAGACGATCATGCGGCTGCGGGTGGCGGCCTGGAATCTGACCGGACTGCTTGAGGCGGCCGGATACCGCGGCGTCTACACGCTCGACCTGCACAACACCGGGTCAGTCTGCATGAATCCGCGCGGCGAATACCCGGACGCGTTCAGCAACGCATTCGCCGCAGTCGGGGCGGGGCTGGGGGCGCTGAGCCTCTGCGGCTCGGTCGTGAATCCGCGATTCGGTTCGAACATGCGCTACGTCGCAATCGTGACCGATGCGGAGCTCGCGCCGAACGAGGTGCTGAAATCGGTGGAGCTGGGCTGCGCCGGCTGTTCCGGCAGCTGCTTCTCGGCCTGCAAAACCGCCGCGTTCCAGCCGGAGGTGCACGAGATCGTGCTCGGCGGCGTGCCGCAGCGCTTCCGCAAATTCGACGTGAACCGCTGCAACTGGGCCAAGCGTTACAGCCTGGTCGGGTCGGAGGGGAACCAATACACCGGCTGGCACCTCGACCTCGCCTATCCCGAGCAGCTCAATGAGGAGACGCTGGCGGATGCGCTCCGGCAGCTGCCGCACATCGAAAAAATCCGGCCCTGCAACTTCGAACAGTGTGTGCTCGCCTGTCCGCATGCCAGAAAGCAATAACCAGGAAAGCGGAAACCGGAAAGCCGGAGGCGGCAGCCATCCCCCTCCGGTTTTCCGCAACGGTCACTGCCGGAACGGTTCAACGGTGAAATTCCGGATTTCGAAGGTACGGCCCGGCTGCCGCCAGGCGAAGCAGGTGACGGAGAGCCCCCGGCACTCCTTCGGCACATAGAGCGGCAGGTCGAAAGCCTCCCACCCGGCGCCGAGCGGAGTGGGGGGCAGCAGGTCGAGCCGCTTTACGGCCGATCCGCTCGCCAGCACCTGAAGCCGCGCGTCGCCGCGCGCTTCGAACCGGACCCGGTACACGGCTCCGGGAACCACGCCGAACCAGCCGGAACTCACTCCGGCGCAGAGCGGGGAGCTGCCGACCTTCACGGACGGAATGCCGTTCTCATTGCGGAATTCAAGCTCGTACTCCTTGTTCCAGCCCTTGTTCTTCAACTGCTGCTGGGACGCGAGCGGTCCCGGCGGAAGCGCAGGCGTGAGGTTGCCGTACCGGCACGGGTCCTTGACTCCGCCGATGCCGGAGCCCCATTCGATCCACGCGGCGCGGCCTTTGCCGTCATTGTTGTTCACCAGCAGCGAAAAGCGCACGCGCGGCTGCTGTTCGAGGCTGAACGGATAAAGCTCCGACGCATCAACCGCGATGCGGTAGACGGTCCGGCCGTCCTTCCGTTCAATCCGGCAGCGGCCGTTCCGGACGCGCTCGCCGGCGGGCGTGTAACGCGCCGGCAGATCGCCGGCCAGGTTCGGCGCATAGACTTTCCATAAAACCGGTTTGCCGTCTTCGCCGAGCGCGGCGGCAAATTCGATGCGGTCGACGTCGAAGCCTTCGCCTTTCGTGTCGAGCGCGAACTGCAGGCTGTCGAACTCCCATACCTTCCCATTGTCCGCCTTCATGACATGCACGGGGTCTTCGACCTCGACGAGCAGTTCGAGCCCGGCCGACGTGAATCCGGCCGCAAAACGCCCTTTCGTTTCACCCGGAGCGAGAGCGGGATTGTTCACGACGCGCTCCGCAACCGGCTGCCAGGCGATCTTCTGCGGAAAAACCGGGTTCATGTCCGCGTCAAAGAGCGCACCGCGCCGGTAGACGCCGTTCAGCTTATTCTGCAAAGTGAGCTTCGCATTCTGGGCGTACAGCACCTCGCCGGTATTGCGCCATGCCGCCACGGCGGCCGGATCGGGGTCGCGGACGAAATAATAGACCTCCGGCTCGAGCGTGAGGGGGGCCCCGCGTTCAAGCTCCGCCCCCTCCGCCGTCAGAATCCGGGAATCCGGACCGACTGCGCTGCGAAGTTCCGGGGCGGCGGGCGCGGCTTTGCCGCCGGTGTTCCAGACCATCAGCATCGGGCCGGAATCGCTTTCGAGCATCAGCGCCCGCTGCGTATTGTTGTCAAAAAGGTACCCGCTGCCGACTTTCAGCTTCCCCTTTACCTGCGCGGTGAACACCTGCCACGCCAGTGCCGGATAACGCGGCTGGATATACGGCACCTGCCGGAAGAGGCCGGAGACGTGCGTGTCATACGAGCGGTTTTCCCGATGGAACTGCAACGTCTCCTTCTCGGTCCGATAGAGGTTCAGGATGCAGAAAAAATCGACCTCGGTCACTCCGGCACGGATCTGATTCAGGAAATCGAGCACCATATTGCGGGCCAGCAGCTGTTCGCTCGGAAAGTCCTGCGCATACGGCTTCAGCAGCATCGCATGCCACTCGGAGCTCACAACCGGCTTCGGTTCGAGTCCGTACTTCTTCTCGAGTTCATGGAACGGTTCCGGGCGGACCCAGCTGCCGTGCAGCGGCAGCACGTCGTAATACCTGCCGCCGCCGAGCTTCAGGAACTCGTCGTAAAACGGCAGGTAGCGCATGCCGATGCCGCCGAGCCAGACCGTCGCCTCCGGCTTTTCAGCCTTGACCGTCTCGTAACCGGCCTTCAGCAGATCGACGAAATTCCGCGTCGAATCGACCCAGAAGCAGGTGAAACCGATCAGGTGCGGCTCGTTCCAGAGCTCGTAACGCCCGATCTTCGGATAGCGGCGCATGACCTGCCGGATGAAATTCCGCCAGTCATCGAGATTTTTCGGCGTCACGGCGGCGTATTCCGGAACGAAAATATTGATCCAGTCCGCCTCCGGACGCGAGCTCGCCCAGCGCGGCGTGCCGTAGATGTTGAAGGTGATGCGTTCGTCCGGGAAGCCGTTCTCCCGGGCGAGCCGCAGGAAATCGTCAACGCCGCTCCAGTTGATCTTCCCCGGCTCCTTCTCCATACTGTCCCAGCGGAGAGCGTGGATGCGGATCGAGTGGAAGCCGATCAGCCGGGCCAGCGGAATCGCGTTCTTATACATGCTGAAATGCGGCGACGCGCCGAAGTGCGGCGAAATATCGGCCGGGTCGGCCGTCTTTGCCGGAGCGACGGCGAAAGCGTGGCGGGACACCGCAAAGTCGCGTTTGCCGACAAACGTGTATTTGCGTTTATCGACCGGGTCCTGCCGCCGGATTCCGACCGGATAGTGCTCGGAGACGGTCTCGCCGTCCACCTTGAACTCCGCCTCGTAAAAACCGGGCCGGGGAGCGTTCCAGCGCCAGCCTTCCCGGTTGAAAACCGCGCCGGAGAACTCCTGCCGGGCGGCCTCTTTCCCGGCTGAGTCGAAAACCGCGACCGCGACCTTCGCACTCTCCGGCAGCGTTTTCTTTGCCCGGAAAAGGACCGGTTCGCCCGCGACGAACCAGTTCGCAAAATTCGCACCGCGGATTTCGATCCCGGCGGCGGAAAAAGCGGCCGCGAGCAGGCAGCCGAACAGAGCAGTTCGCATCACATCGGACATACGGCCACCTCTCCGGCTTCCACGGTTTCGGAACGCAGCCCGAACACCTCCCGGACCGCCTCCAGCCGGCCGTAGCCGTACTGTGTATCCGGCTCGAGATAGGCTCCCTCGGTCCACTCGTTCCAGCAGGCGATATGCACGATCCCGCCGGTGCCTTCGGCAGCCATGTAATCGGCGGTGCGCCGCAGGGCCGCCCTGAAGAGCTCCGGCGTGTTGCCGGTGATGACCGTGCCGAACGGATAATGCCGCTTGTCGTACATGTCGGACTGAACCGTGCGCGGAGAGCTGTCCCAGCCGGTCGGCACGACCGGATTGTACGGAACTTCGAGCCCGCGGGTGAAACTGCGGTCCTCATCGCGGTTCAGCTCGAACCAGTCGGCGTAGGAGAGATCCGGAAAGCGTTCGCCCCACTTGCCCCAGCCGTAGTTGCTGCAGCAGTCGAGCCCGATTTCGCGAATCAGGCGGTTTCCGGCATCGAAATCGCCCCGGGCGAGCTCGGAGGCCATGCCGTCGAGCGTGAGCTTGCCGAGTCCCGCTTTTTCGGCGCGGAACCGGAAATCGTCGAAGAGCTGCCGGGCGGCCGCCGGACCGCCGAGCTGTTCGACCAGCGCCTTCACCCGGAAAAACGAGAAATAGAGCCCTCCGTCGATCCGCAGATAATTCGGCCGGTTCAGGTAATGCCTGATGCAGTGATCCGTGCATTTGCGGAAGGTCTCGGCGTCGACGTCGCCGCTCCAGAGTTTCTCCGCAGGTTTCCGGTAGCTGCCCGGATGCGCGTAGATCGGGTCGTGGTTCGCCCACATCAGCGCGAACTTCAGGTCTGCGCAGTTCGGAGCGCCGAGAAATCCGTCGCGGATGCAGCGCTCGCGGTACGGGCCGTCGAAGAAGTAGTACCAGTCGAAGATGAACGCGTCGATGCCGTGTTCGGCGGCCATCCTGATCTTCGCGGCCATGACCTGCGGATCGGCCTCGTCGCCATAACCGAGCAGCGGAATTTTCGGCTGCTCATGTCCGGGGAAACGCGGCGTGGCGTGCTGCGTCACGCGCCACTCGGTCCAGTTTCCGCCGTGAATCGCTTCATTGCGCGGGTCCACGTGCCAGTTCGGAAAATAGTAGGCGCAGACAACGGGTCTCTTTTTCATGATCGGATGATTCCTTCGGGTTGCGTTTCAAAGGCCTTTCCAGAAGCCCTTTTCCTTGTCGTTCTCGTATCCGCTTAACGGCATGTCTCCGCCGGACGCGGCTTTTACGTTTCCGCCCAGATAGAGGACGTTCAGCGAACTGCCGCCATTGTGGCGGAGCTGCGCTTCGTCGGGGCTGATCGCCAGCGAAAAGGAGCCTCCGCGGGTGCGTTCGCGGGCATTCAGCAGCGCGCTCATATGGCCGCGCAGACAGTGCGGAACGCAGCCACCGAAATGCCCGATATCGGAAGCCAGCAGCGTGGCCGACGGATTGCGGAAAGCCGTGATCTTCTTCCGCCGGATCACCGAAACGTCGAAATTGCCGCCGGAACCCGGGGGCGTCTGGAGAAAACCGTTGACGCCGTACGAGCAGCCGCCGGAAGCATGGGCTTCGTAGGTGTCCGCGGGACAGTTGAAGATCGTTCCCCGATAGGGACGGGCGTCGCTGACCTCCTGCGCCGCGCGATTGTCCGCCAGAATGTAATGGTGAAGAATCCAGAGCCAGGTTCCCTGAAAGGTGGTGACGCCGTTGTTGCATTTCGGCAGCAGCAGATGGCCGTCAAAAGAGTCGGAGTAAACCATCAGGCAGGTGCCGAGCTGCTTCAGATTTCCAACGCACTGCGTGCTGCGGGCGCGGCTGCGCGCCTGGTTCAGCGCAGGCAGCAGCATGGCGGCGAGAATCGCGATGATCGCAATTACGATAAGAAGTTCTATCAGGGTAAATTTCCGTTTCATGACTTCCATGCCCCTCAAAAAGTTGTTCCGGACCTCGGGTCTTCCGGGCCCGTCGCCCAAAATCGATACCCCGTCTTCCGAACAAAACGCGCGTCCTGTCATCCAACGATAATTATATCACAGAAGCTCCCGGCCGGATTGGGTGCTTGAGCACAATTCTGCATAAAGCCGGAAATTCTGACGATTTACCATAAATGCGGACTGGAAAAGCGAAACACGCCGGCATATAATAATTCCATGACAAACATTTCGGGCAGATTCTACCGCGCGGCGGATTATTTCAAGGACGATTTGCCGATCGTCGTGCAGCACAACATCCATTCGCCCGCCGACTTCGACCCGCCGGAGTCGCTGAACCGGCGGCAGTTCTGGAAAATTCTGTACATCATCGACGGAACCGGCCTGCTGAAGATCAACCACCGGGAGTATCCGTTCGGTCCCGGCTTCGTCTGCCTGAACCATCCGGACGACCTGACCAACCTCGCGCTCGACAGGCCGGTTGAGCTCTGCAACATCCTGTTCCTGCAGAAAACGATCGAAAACGACCTCGCCCGGCTCTACAACGACAACAGCTTCTTTTCGATCTTCCGCCCTGATTTCCGGCCGGAGCAGTCGCTCAGCCACAATCTGCTGCACCTGATCGACTCGAACCGCCGGATTTATCTCGAGATCAGACGGCTTCACCACGAGTACACCCATACCGACGCGAATTCCGGCGAAATGCTGCGGCATATGCTCGTCGGGCTGCTCATCGAATTCTCGCGGCAGAGCGCGCGCGTGTTCAACCGCAAGCGGCGGCAGAATGCCGCCGGACACATCGACAGGTTCCTGCGCGAAAACTTCGCACAGCCGTTCGACCGCGAAAGAGCCGCCCGCGAAGTCGGCATGTCGAAGGGGTATCTTTTCAGCTATTACCGCGCCGCAACCGGCCGCACCATCGGCGAGACGCTGCTCGCCATCCGGCTCGAGGAGGCGAAAAAGCTGCTCGCCGGAACCGGAATGAAGATCAAAACAGTCTGCTACCGCTGCGGATTTTCGGACCTCAGCAACTTCTACAAGCTCTTCCGGCGCGCCGCCGGAACCACCCCCGGAGCCTTCCGGGAAAGCGCCCGGCGACAGCCGCCGGCAGCCCGGTCAGCGGTTTTTCCGGCCGAAATCAGCCGGAATCAGCCGGGAGACCGGATAGACCACAAGAAAACTCGGGATCGTGCAGACCATGACGTACCAGAAGAACGTGACGTACCCGAGATGCCTCTCGGCGTAGCCGGAGAGAATGCCGACCAGCATCATGCCGAGAATCGTGATCCCGGTCATGATCGCAAAGTGGCTGGTCTTGTACCTGCCCGAGTTTTCGGCGAGGGCGACCATGACGAGCAGAATCGCCGTATAGCCGAGTCCGTACCCGAACTGTTCGACCGCGATGCAGCCGCCGACGGCCCAGAGTGAAGCGGGACGCTCCACCGCGAGATAGACATAGACGATGTCGGGCAGGTTGATCGCGCAGACCAGCGGCCAGACGGTTTTGCCGAATCCCCAGTACGCAGCGGCGACGCCGCCGAGAATTCCGCCGGCAATCAGCGCGACCGGGCCGACGGTCCCGTAGAGAATCCCGATCGTGTCGAGCCCGAGGCCGAGCCCGCCGGCTTCGGGTTTGTCCTGCAGAAAGAGGACGGCGATTTTACCGAGCTGCGCCTCCGCCAGACGGAAGAAGAGCAGGAAGAGCAGAATCCACACGATTCCCCTCATGCGGAAGAAGCTGACGAACGGGGACAGAAAATCGGTCAGGAACCGGTCGCCTCCGCCGACCGGCCCGTCATCCGCCGGACGCGGCAGCACCAGACAGTGCCAGAGGAAGAGGGCGAGCATCGCCCCGGCAGCGAGCAGCAGGGAGTACGCCCAGCCGCTCCGGAGGCTGCCGCCGTGCTTTTCGATCAGCCCGGCCAGCATGACCAGCCCGCCCTGCACGGAGACGGAGGCGATGCGGTAAAACGTTCCGCGGATTCCGGCCAGCAGGGCCTGGGTGTGCTTGTCGAGCGCGATCAGATAGAAGCCGTCCACCGCGACATCGTGCGTGGCGGAGGCGAAGGCGAGCAGGAAAAAGAACCCGATGAGAACAGCCGACAGACTCTCCCGGACGATCAGCGCCGCCATGCCGGCAAACAGAAGCGCCATCAGAAGCTGGGTGGCGAGAATCCACTGCCGCTTGGTCCGGAACAGGTCGATGAACGGCGCCCAGAGCGGCTTGATCGACCACGGCAGCATCATGAGCCCGGTCCAGAGCGCGATGTCGTCATTCTCCATGCCGAGCGATTTGAACAGGATCGCCGAGACGAGCGACACGACCATATACGGCCCGCCTTCCGCAAAATAAGCGGTCGGAACCCAGAGCCAGGAGCGTTTTTCACTTTGCACGGTCATAATCTCCTACTGTACCGGAAAATCGCGCGAATGCAAATCCGGAACCGGGAAAAACGGCGGAAATTCCGGCCGGAGACCGTCTTTCCGCCGTTCTGCCCGGAGCAGGCCCTCAGGAGACGGCAATCTGATTCTGCAGCTTGAGCGCGTCGCGCAGGTCACCGACCAGAATACAGCCGGCCAGGCAGCCCGCTTCATTGTAGAAAAGCTTCCGGAACACGCCGGTTTCCGGATTATGCTCGACTTCGCAGCGGGCGCCGGAGAGCGTCCCCGCCGAAAAAATCTTGAGCCCGAACACCGAGAGCCGGGCCGGATAAATCTGCGGGACGAACGGCTGCGCTTCGCCGAGCATATTCCGCGCGGCGGCGGCGCCCATCATCCGGGCGGCTTCGTAAAGTCCGTAGGAGGCGCCGCCGGCCTCGGCGCAGTCGCCGGCGGCATACACGTCCGGCGCGCTGGTTTTCATCAGACAGTCCGTGACGATTCCGCGATTGCATTTGAGCCCGGCGGCGGCGGCTTCGGCGATATTGGCGCGGGCGCCGGCCGACACCATGACCAGATCGGCCGGAACCGTTTGCCCGGGCAGTTCGACGCCGCGGACCCTGCCGCCCTCTCCGAGAATGGAACTGACGCTGCTGCCGAACAGCAGCGTCAGTTTTTTCACCTTGCCCAGCATCGCCTGCACGACGGCCGCCGCCTCTTCGTCGAGGTTGCGCGGCAGCAGGACCGGGCAGCTTTCGACGACCGTAACTTCGCAGCCGCGTTCGAGCAGGCTCTGCGCAAGCTCAAGCCCGAGCAGCCCGCCGCCGATCACGACGACCCGCCCGACGCCCGCGTCGAGACGGGCGCGGAGGCGTTCGAGATCCGCATATTCCCGCAGCGACATGACGCCGTCGAGCTCCATGCCCGGCACGGGCGGCAGAAAGCAGTGCGCGCCGGTCGCCAGCAGCAGCTTGTCATAGCTCTCCGTTTCCCCCGTATCGAATTTCAGTTGCCTGACATCCGGATCGAAGGCGGTCAGCGTGCGCCCGAGTTCCAGCCGGATGCGGTTCTCGTCGTAAAACGCCTGCGGCTTGATGTAGAACTGGACCTCGGAAACCTCCTCGGACGCCATGCGGGAAAGCGCCGGGCGGCGGTAGGGCCGCACTCTCTCCCGGCTGTACAGGACGATCTCCGCTTCGGGAGAAAGTGTTCTGGCCGTTCCGGCCGCCTCGAATGCGGCGATGCCGCTGCCGATGATCGCGATTTTCATGAAAAACCTCCATAGCGCGTTTGCAAAATATCACCCTCTCTTTTAAATTACCGGAATTGGAACACAAGTCAAATGGATCAACTTCATTTTTTCAGCGATTATATTGCCCGGAAGTACGGCAAGAGGCTTTACCGGATCGGAATCGATCTTGCGCTGGGGTGTCCGAACCGGGTCAACCGGTTCGGACCCGGCTGCGTCTTCTGTTCGGAGGACGGCAACCGCGCCCGCCATCTCGCCCGCAAACTCGATCTGAAGGGGCAGGTCGCCGCCGGCATCGCCTACACGGCGCAGCGCTACGGGGCGGAAGCGCCGTATATCGCATATTTTCAGGCGTTCACCTCGACCCATGCACCGGCGGAGGAGCTGCGGAGACTCTACGGCGAAGTGCTGGAATCCGCCCCCTTCGCGGTCGTCATCATCGGCACACGTCCCGACGCCCTGCCGCCGGAGACGGTCCGGCTGCTGGCCGAACTGGCGGAACGGTATGAGGTCTGGGTCGAGCTCGGCGTTCAGTCCGCCCACGACGCAACCCTCGAACTGATCCGGCGCGGCCATGATTTCGCGGCGGTCGAACGGGCCGTCCGGGCGCTCGACGCGGCCGGAATCGCCGTCGGCTGCCATGTGATCGCCGGACTGCCGGGCGAAAACCGCGCCATGTTCGTCGAAACCGCCCGGAAAATCGCGGTTCTCCCGTTCCGGGCCGTGAAACTGCATCCGCTCCTGACCATCCGGGGAACCGCACTCGCCTCCGCCGATTTCCCGGTCAAACCGGCCGGACTCAACGAATACGAGTATGCGGACTGGGCGGCCGCCTTCCTGCGCGAACTGCCGGAGGACCGGCTGATCATGCGGCTGACCGCCGAGGCGGAGCCGGAACAGGTCATCACGCCGAAATGGTGGATGTCGAAGGGGCAGTTCCTCGCTTTTTTCCACGAAAAGTTCCTGCATCCGGAGCAGGACGGCGCATTCGAAAGCGTCATGACCGCCGACGGCTCCCCGACGCTCTACCATCCCGGTTTCCGGCAGCACTTTCACACGCTGGCCGGGGCCGCGACCGAAGCGGAACGGAAATTCGTGATCCCGTCCCGCCTGCGGGAGCGGCTGGCCGCCGGGAAACCGGTACGGGTGCTGGATGTCGGCTTCGGGCTCGGCGTCAACTGCGCCGCCGCTCTGCGCTGCGGCGGACCGCTCGAAATCATCACCCTGGAAAACGATCCGCGCGTCCTCGGCGCGGCCCTGCGGCTCTATCCGGGCGGGAGCCTCGAGCACCGGCTGATCGCCGCGCTGGATTCCGGAAACGTTTTCGCGGAGAACGGCTGCCGGGTCGAACTGATTCCCGGCGATGCGCGCGATGCGGCCGGGACGTTCGAACCGCAGAGCTTCGACGTGATTTTCCAGGACGGTTTTTCGCCGGACTGCAATCCGGAGCTCTGGAGCTACGATTTCGTGCGCGCCCTGGCCCGCGCCCTGAAACCGGGCGGCGTACTGGTCAGCTACTCGAGCGCATACCCGTACCGCGGCGCCCTGCTCCGCGCCGGGCTCGCGGTCGGGGAGTCGGAGCCGTTCGGGCGGAAGCGCGGCGGAACCGTCGCCGCCTTCGACCCGTCGCTGCCGCCGCTGCCGCTGCCGGAAAAGGAGCGCGGGATCATCCTCGCATCGACCGCCGGGACCCCGTTCCGCGATCCTTCGCTGCACGGCACGCGGGAGGAGCTGTTCCGCCGCCGCGAAGCCCTCGTCGCGCGGCTGCGCCGCCGCGGCGTGCCGAAGTGGTTCCGGAAATAGCCCGGCAGACGGAATCAGCGCCCGGAATCGGAGTTCGTAATCCGTTCGATCCGTTCTTTTTTACCGGCGACAAACTCCTCATCCGAAAGCAATCCTTCCACACGCAGCCGTTCCAGAATCTCAAAGGCCTCCGGCTGCCAGCCGCAGGTGATGCTTTCAAGCATGGTTTCGAACTGGGAATAACGCTTCAGAGCCTCCTCCAGCTCTGCCAGGAACGCCTTCTGTTCGGCGGAAACACGACGGGGAGCCGGAATATAAAAACAGTTGTTTTTTTCGTATTCCGACAAATACCAGAACGCTTCCCGCCGACACCGCCCGGATACGCTGCCGGGCGGAGACGAAAAGGAGAGCAGAAACAGGATAAGGCCCCCTGCGCCGAACAATCCGGTCCAGATGGAGAGCGAATCGCTCCAGCCGGCAACCGCGACGGCGGTCGGGATTAGAATGACTCCGGCCGCAAGCCCGGCCCAGCGCATGATCCGCCAGAATCGGTCGGCACGGCAGGAGTAAGAGAGGACGGGAAACTGCTTGCGCAGGGAAACCGTATATCGGGCCTCGCCGCTGCCGGACCGTTCTTCCACCAGCAGGGAAGCCCGGTCGAGCGTAAGATGCATTTTTCCGAAACGGCAGCTGTTTGCGTTCGTCATGCCAGTTCGAATCCTATATTCCGCTGCGGGACGCTGCCGCCGAACAGCTTCCGGTTCAAGGCATCGTATTCGTCATCCGTCAGAATTTCATCGGTTTTCAGCGAATCGAACGCCTTGCGAAGCTGTTCGACGTTGTCGGGACGGTTCAGGTCCGGCCGGTAATGACGAAACATTCCGGCCATGCGGCGGCGCAGCTCCCGGACGAACGGAACCGCTTTCGGGTCGGTTCCGTACGGAAGGATCAGCACGATCCGCCGGTCTTGGAGAAAACTGTCGAAATTCAGAACCGTCCCGCGCTTCCTCCGCCACAGGATATTCAGCACAAGTGCCAATCCGCCGAAAACGACACAGACCACCAGCACGAAAAAGACATTTCCGAGCCGATCCCCGCGGGATGTGAAATTCTCCATTCCCCACTGGACGGCCGCCAGGACCAGAAACAACAATGCCGCGATGCCGCAGCAGAGCGACCAGATCCGGTAACCGGCTGCCGAGGTTGATATGCAGGTGCAGTCGGGATTCAACTCAGGGAGCCACATCCAGCTCCGCCACTCATTTCCGCCCTCTCTGCCTTCCGTGCAGAACCATTTGCCATCCTCCGAGACGGAATAACGGATGGTCGGGCAAAAACGTTCTTTATAGGTGTATTCGAGCATATTCCTCCATTCCGGATTTGAGATTTTACAATAACACGGCACCACCGATTTTCAAGCTGAGGCGGCGATAAACCGGAAACGGAAGTTGATTTTTCCGGGAAGCGTGATATATTGTAAAAAACGACGGTTTTATCTTTTTGTGAATTTCAAACCGAATTGCGGGTTCAAAATGCGATTTGCCAGACCAGTTCCGAAAAACCGGATCATGCAGATTCCGATCGGCATTATCAGGGGTCATGTCGGCGCCCGCGCCGGGATGACCCGTGCGACCCGTCCCGGAGCTGCCGTGTAATCTGCGTGTATCAGCCGATGAAATTCTGACCATGCCGCTCCCCGACCGGACTTTGACGGCATGGTCTTTTTGTATCGCGAAACCGGAAAAAACAAGGTAATGACAGATGAAATCGAAGCATAAATCCGACAATTACGTGGAAGTGATGGATACCACGCTGCGCGACGGGGAACAGACTCCCGGCGTCGCCTTCACTCCTGCCGAGAAACTCGAACTGGCCAAAATGTTCATGAACCGCCTGAAGGTGGACCGCCTCGAAATCGGTTCGGCCCGCGTTTCGGAGGGCGAACGCGACGCAGTCGTCGGCATCCTGAAGTGGGCCGAGCACCGCGGCTGCCTCGAGGCGATGGAAATCCTCGGTTTCGTCGACGGCGGCAAGTCGGTCGACTGGATCAAGGCGAGCGGCGGAAAGGTCATCAACCTGCTCACCAAGGGCTCCGAAAACCATTGCCGCGTTCAGCTGCGGAAGTCGCCGGCCAAGCATTTCGAGGAAGTGGCGAACGAAATCCTCTATGCCGAAAAGCAGGGAATCAAGGTCAATCTCTATCTGGAGGACTGGTCCAACGGCATGCGCCACAGTTTCGCCTACGTTCATGAGTTCCTCAGCCGGCTCCGCGACCTGCCGGTCGAGCGGATCATGCTGCCTGACACGCTCGGCATCCTCGAACCGGCCGAGGTTACGACCTACCTCGAATGGATCTACCGCGCGTTTCCGGATCTGCGGCTCGATTTTCACGGCCACAACGACTACGGCATGGTCACCGCGAACAGCCTCGCGGCCGTGCGGGCGGGCGTCAACGGCATCCACACGACGATCAACGGCCTCGGAGAGCGGACCGGCAACCAGGCGCTTTCGCAGCTGGTGGTCGCCGTCAACGATATGACGAACCGGAAAATCCGCGTGGTCGAGCTGGAACTCCAGCACGCCTCCGAACTGGTCCAGAGCATCTCCGGCAAGCGGTGCGCCTGGAACTACCCGGTCGTCGGCTCCGACGTCTTCACCCAGACCTGCGGCGTCCATGCCGACGGCGACAAGAAGGGGAATCTCTATGCGAATCTGCTGCTGCCGGAACGGTTCGGCCGCCGCCGGAACTATGCGCTCGGCAAACTCTCCGGCAAGGCGTCGATCGACCAGAACCTCGAGGAGATGAACCTCGAGCTTGCGCCGGAGGTCCGTCAGAAGGTGCTGCAGGAGGTGATCCGGCTCGGCGACAAAAAGAAGAGCGTATCGCCCTCCGACCTGCCGTTCATCATCGCCGAGGTGCTGAGTTCGCCGCTCGAATCCCGGCTCAAGGTCGTCGACTACGAGATCAGCACGCGGGCCGGCAGCACGCCGAAGGCGCGGGTCGCGGTCGAAATGGACGGCGTCCGGGCCGAAGCGACTTCGCCCGGCGACGGCGGCTACGACGCCTTCATGCGGGCGCTGCGGAAGTGCATGAAGACTTTCAACCTCACGCTGCCGAAGCTGCTCGACTACGAGGTGCGCATCCCGCCCGGCGGCAAGACCGACGCCCTGGTCGAAACCACGATCACCTGGGCGCTGCCCGGAAAAACCGTCAGCACGACCGGAATCGACCCCGACCAGATCGTCGCCGCCGTCTTCGCGACGGAAAAGATGCTGAACCTGCTGCTGCCGGGCGCGCCGCAGGATAAAACGGAAGAATAACGGATTCCATTCCGCTTATGCGCAGCCGGTCGGGAAAGTTCCGGAATGAGAAGCCCGGTACTCTCCCCGCCGTTTCCGCCCGGTCTCTCCGATATTCGCCGGAAAATTATCGGCAACGGAAATTGGAATATCGGCCGGGGCGGATTATATTAATGGGCATAACGAAAGGAAATACTCTATGAGTTTGTTCGACAGAGGCTATATGCGCAATCCGTATGCCGGGGCCGAACGCCGCGACGACAGCGGGCGGAGCATGCTTTTCACGCTGATCCTGATCAATCTCGGCGTGTTCCTGAGCACGCTTTTCATGCCGGAATCGCTGCTCGACACGCTGATGCTGAGCTCGGGCGGCATCCGGCAGTTCAAGATTTTCCAGCTGGTGACCGCCGGATTTCTGCATGTCGATTTCTGGCACTTCTTCTTCAACATGTGGGGTCTTTACATCTTCGGCGGCCTGGTCGCCCCCAATCTCGGCGGAAAACGGTTCCTGTGGCTCTACCTGGCCGGCGCGGTGGCCGGCAATTTGCTGTTCCTGATTCTGAACTGGTATTCGCCGGTCCGGCTGCTCGGAGCTTCGGGCGCCGTCTTTGCGGTCATGGTCGGCGCGGCGATGTTCGAGCCGAACCGGCAGTTCATCGTCTTTCCGGCTCCGTTTCCGGTGCGCACCCGGACGCTGGTCGTCTGCTACACGGTCCTCGAAATCCTGCTGATGGTGAGCGGCACGCAGGACGGCATCGCCCATCTCGCCCACCTCGGCGGCGTGCTCGGCGGTTATTTCTATCTGAAAGCTCTCTACGGCAGTTCGCTGCCGTGGGATCCGTTCCGTCACCGGGCCCGGCCCGGGGAAGCGCCGCGCCGGTTCAGTGTGATGTCCGATCCGCCGCGCAATTTCAAAGGCGGCCCGGTCGGCTCGAAGGAGCTCGACGAACTGCTCGACAAGGTCTCCAAATACGGAATCAACAGCCTTTCGGAGCATGAGCTCGCCCGGCTGCGGCAGGCGCGCGAAGAGATGCGCGGCACCCGGAAATAGCGAAAGGCCCCTTATGCTCAGCACCTCGCTTTTCGATTACGATCTGCCGGAAGAGCTGATCGCCCAGCATCCGGCCGGGCGTCGCGACGGCTCGCGCATGCTCGTGCTCGACCGGGCCTCCGGAGCGTGTGAAATCCGGCCGTTCGGCGCGATCCGCGAATATCTCTCGGCCGGAGACGCCCTGATCTACAACGATACGCGCGTCCTTCGCGGCCGCATGTACGCCCGGAAAAACGGCGACCCTGCCGGCGCGAAGTTCGAACTGCTGCTCGTTCAGGCGCTTGATCCCGAACGGCGGAAGTGGAACGCGCTTCTGAAGCCGGGAAAACGGGCGCTCCCCGGCGTTTCCGCCGTACTTCTCGACGGCGGCGGCGCCCTCAATGCGGCGGGCGACCGCTTCACCGTGCTCGGCCGCAATGACGACGGCAGTTTCATCATTGAATTCAACACGGCGGATTCCGACCGGCTGCAGATGCAGTACGGCCATATTCCGCTGCCGCCCTATATCACGCGCGGCGACGAGACCGCCGACGCCGAACGGTACCAGACCGTCTATGCAGACAAGGCCGGGGCGGTGGCCGCGCCGACGGCCGGGCTCCATTTCACACCGGAAATTCTCTCGGAACTCGCCGCGGCGGGGGTGCGCGAAGGCGCGGTGACGCTGCACGTCGGCCCCGGAACCTTCAAGCCGGTGTCGGTCGAAAACGCCGAAGAGCACAAGATGCACAGCGAAGAGTATTTTCTGACGCCCGAAACCGCGGAACTGGTCAATTCGGCTCACGCGGCCGGGAAACGGGTGCTGGCTGTCGGCACAACGACGGTCCGGACGCTCGAAAGCTGCGCCGAACCGGACGGAACGGTCCGCGCCAGGCACGGCAATACGCAGATTTTCCTGTACCCGCCCTACCGGGTCCGGTCGGTCGATTTGCTGCTCACGAATTTCCATCTGCCGAAGAGCACGCTGCTCATGCTCGTCTCCTGCTTCTGCGACCGCGAAAAAGTGCTGGCCGCCTACGAGCTGGCGATCCGCGAAAGAATGCGCTTCTACAGCTACGGCGACTGCATGCTGCTGAAGTAGAGTCCGGCCGGCCGCGGCTTTTCAGAGTTCGAGAAATTCGCGGGGCGGGATTTCCGTGAAGGCGGGAGCCTCTGCCTCCGGATCGTGCAGGAGCCCGAAAAGAATCGATGCGGCCCGCTCCGCGATCGCCGGAAAATTCTGGCGGCAGACGATGACGTGACGAAAGCTGCGGAGCGCGGAGTTGTCGCAGCCGTCGAAAAACGCGCCGTACAGTTCCGCCCGTCCAGTCGGCGTAAAGCTGCCGGAGTTGCCGAGCACGGCCGCCGGAAGCTCATTGTCGATCCGCCCCGAATCCGGGTAGGGCAGGACCGGCAGATTCCGTTCCGCGAGACAGGCACGCGCGGCTTCGGCCCGGTTGCGCGAAACCGGGTTGCTGCCGGCATATTCGAGATAAAAACTCCGGGCTCCCCATTCGACACAGCGGTCGATCATCCGGCGAACCGGCTCCCGGTTGTCGCTGGTGACCACCGGACACTCGAGCTCGGCCCAGTAACGGTCCACCATGATGACCGGGACCGGCAGCGAATTCACCAGCCCGGTCAGTCCGGCACAGGCATCGGTGTCGCCGGGGGGAATGACCAGCACGCCGTCCGCGACTTTCTGGCAGAGCTTGTTCAGGTGCTGGCGCAGCCGCTCCGGGGAGTTGTTGTGCAGCACAAGCTGAAGGTCGTACTTTCCGCGCGTGACGAGATCGTTCAGCGCCATGGCGGTCTCCAGCTCGATCGCGGCCTGCGGGGAGCCGAAGCTGAACCAGATGTTCCCGGTCCGGCCCGCGGCGAGCTGGCGCGCCGGAAGATTCGGCGTATAGCCGTGCCGCCGCGCCAGCTCGCGAACAAGCTCCCGGGTCGATTTCCTGACCCGCGGATCGTTGCGCAGAGCCCGCGAAATCGTCGAAGCATTCAGCCCGGCGAGCTTCGCGAGATCATGTATGGTCACCGGCATCAGACGACCTTGAAGGTTTTGATTTCATACGGGCGGAATGTCAGTGCAACCGTTCCGGCCTCCGGCGTGAGAACGTCATCGTTCGTCCACTCCAGCAGATTGGTCCCGACCAGCCGCTTCCCGGCCGGAACGGTCAGGACCGCCTGCGAATTCCGCCCGGCCTGCTCGACAAGGCGGATGACGAGGCAATCCTCCTTCTCTGCCTTCTTGACGACGGTGAGCGCGACCGTCGCAGCCTCGAGCGAAAGCGGCGAGACGGTTTCGGCCGCAACGCCCGGAACCGCCAGAGCCGGCCGGTTCAGCTTGGCGGCCTCGGAACGGACGCCGGAGTTGTTCAGACTGCCGGTGTGCGGCAGGAAGCTGTAAATGAACTCGTGATGTCCCTGGTCCGCATCCCAGTCCGGAAACTTCGGCGCGCGCAGCAGGCAGAGGTCGAGCGTCGTGCCGAACACTTTGTAGCCGTATTTGCAGTCGTTCAGCAGCGCCGCGCCGTAAAACTCCTCCGACAGGTCCGCAAATTTCTGGCCGCAGACCTCGAAGCGGGCGGCGTCCCAGCTCGTATTGCGGTGGGTCGGCCGCCTGACCGTGCCGTACTGAATGTCGAAATTCGCCTCTTCGGTGAATACGGCGACCGGGAAGGCGACCCGCAGCATTTTGCGCTCCTCGTGCCATTCCGCTTCGGTCGCGAAGTCGAGCCGCTTGCTTCCTTCGGCGAGCGTGACGCGCTGAACCAGCCGTGAATTGCCGATTCCGAGGCGGAATTCGAGGCCGGAGCGGACCGGGCCGCGCCAGCCGCGCGCCGGTTCGATGCTCTTCGCCGTGCCGCACTTCTGCTGCTCGTAGAAAATTTCGATATCCCACGCCTCATGGTTGTTCGCGCGCTCGACGTAGAGCGAAAACTCGTTGCCGGCAGCTCCGGGCGGCAGGACCTCGCGGCCGGCCTCCTTGTCGAACGCCCGGGTGAGACGGCCGTCCGCGTCGAATTCGTAGCGGATCAGCCCGTTTTCGAGCACACGCCCCTCCAGCGGTTCGCAGGCCGGCGCTCTCCCGGCACCGCGCGCCAGAACTGTAAGCGCATCGGCGGGAACGGTGACCGCCGCAACGACGCGCCCGTCTTCGATCTGGGCCGGAAGCGCGCTGCCGGACGCATCCAGCACGGCGGAACCGTCCCACTCCGCCGGCAGCACGACCGGATCATCCTGCGGGACGGAGAGCGAATTGACCAGCGTGACGGCGCCGGAAGCGGCCCTGCCGAGCTTCCGGACCGCATCTCCTGCGAGCCGGGCGGCAGCTTCGAGCGCTTCGGCGTGCTCGCGTTCGGTCGTCTCATAAACCTTCCGGATCGAAGAACCCGGGATGATGTCATGGAACTGATTGATAAGAAGAGTTTTCCATATCCTGTCCAGCGCCTCGGCCGGATATTCGGAAAGGGGCAGGAGCGAATGGGCGAATTCGACGGTCGCCAGCAATTCCTCAAGCTTGCGGTTGTTGCGCTTCGTGCGGGCCTGGACGGTCAGTGTGCCGCGATGGAGTTCGAGATACAGCTCGCCGCTCCAGGTCGGCAGCTTGTCGCGGCAGGCGGCGATCCGCTCGAAAAAGCGGTCCGCGCGGCCGAATTTTACCTTCGGACAGCCTTCGAGGTTCGCCAGGCGCTTCGCGCGCTCGAGATACTCCTCCTTCGGGCCGCCGCCGCCGTCGCCGATGCCGTAAAGGCTCATGAATTCGTCGAGAATCGTATTCTCGTTGAACTTGGTTTCGGCCGGAACGAGCTCGCGCGGAACGACCGAGGCGTTGTAGGTGTCTTCGGGAGGGAAATGGGTCAGCACCTCGCTGCCGTCGATGCCGCGCCAGTTGAAGGTATGATACGGGAACTTGTTCGACCAGCTCCACGAAATCTTCTGGGTCAGGAAATAGTCGCACCCGGCCTGCCGGATGATCTGCGGCATCGCGGCGGAGTAGCCGAACACGTCCGGAATCCAGAGATTCTTCACGTCCTCGCCGAACTCGTCCATAAAGAAATTCTTGCCGTGGAGGAACTGCCGGACCATCGATTCGCCCGAAATGAGATTGCAGTCCGCTTCGACCCACATGCCGCCCTGCAGCTCCCAGCGGCCGGATTTGACCGCGGCTTTGATCTTTTCGTACAGTTCGGGGTAGTGTTCCTTGACAAATGCGTAGTGCTGCGGAGCCGAAGCGCCGAAGACGTAATCCGGATACTGCTCAAGCAGCAGCAGCTGGCTGGCAAAGGTGCGGGCGCATTTGCGGATCGATTCGCGGACCGGCCAGAGCCATCCCGTGTCGATGTGGGCATGGCCGGTCGCGCATGCGGTCATGGCCGAAGAGACGGCCGGGCGCGACAGGACTTTCTTCAGCGCCTCCCGCGCGATGCCGGCATTGGCCGGATTCTCCGCAAAGCGGTTCGCGGCGTCGTTCATGGCCATGACGATCTCGTCGGTGCGGCGGCCGCGCGGCGGCAGCACCGAAACGAGGTCGAGCAGCACTTCGAAATCGAGCCGCAGATGCCAGAGCTCGCGGTTGAAAAGTCCGATCCGCAGCTTGTTCGCCACGCCCTTATAGTCGCCGTAAGGGTACAGCGTATGGAGAGAGGGTTCGCCGTTCATCTCCATGCCGAAGAGCGAATTGGCCGCCGCTTCGACCCAGAATTCGAGCTTCTGTCCGGCCGCGACCTCATACGGCAGCTGGAAGATCTCCTTGCGGTAGTTCTCGCCGAACACCGAGCCGCCGGAGAAGCCGAAATACGGCACTCCGTCCCGGAAAAGCAGCGCTTCGCCGTTCAGGTTGACCGCAAGCGCGACCGGTTTTCCGGCCCAGGCGGCCGGAACCTCGGCAGTCAGGCGGAACCAGCCGCTGTCCCACGGACCGCCCCAGCGCTCCCCTTCGCGAATCGGCCGGTATTCTCCCTCGAGCCGTTTCGCGTACGGAACCGGGTCGGCGCAATGCCGGAACTCGGCCTCCATCGGCACGGTCTCGAAGAAAAGCTCGTCCGCAAGACGTTTGTAAAAATGGCGTGCACGGTCCAGATAAAGATCGAACTCTCGCTGAAGCATGGTGAAACTGTCCTCAAGATAAATAATAATGCAACCGGTTGTATTGCAGTTTAAAATATCCCGGATTCAACGAAATGCAAGCACTTTTCCTGATTTCGGCGTGAAAAAACGTTTTTTTGCGGAATCCGTCTTGCATAATCGTATTCAAGCTGTTATATTAAAGGTTTTTGTATCGCAGACGCATCAGGACTTATGGTCAATCCTCGGGCCTGTGAGTTCCGGAGGCGTGCCGCCGCGGTTGAAAATAACGTGGCTGTTTCCGCGGCGGCATGGTTTCCTGTGTCTGAAAGATACACGGCGATTGAATTGAAAAAGCGAGAAATCGTAAAAAAGAGGTTGAATTTATGGTCAGAGTCAGATTGAAGCGCACCGGTACCCGCAACGCATCCTGTTTCCGGGTTGTTGTGATGGATCAGCGTTCGAGCCGGGACGGAAAGGCGATCGAGGAACTGGGCTTCTACGATCCGCGCAAGAAAGAGGAAAAGATCAACGTCGAGCGCGCGAATTACTGGAAGGGCGTCGGCGCGGAGTTCAGCGACACCGTCGAAGCGATCCTGAACCGCGCGAAAGAGGGCCGCAATTTGAAGGACATCGTCAAGAAGCCGTCGATTTCGAAGAAGGCGAAGGCGAAACTCGAAGCCGAAGCGGCCGCGAAGGCCGAGGCGGAAGCTGCCGCGAAGGCGGCTGCCGAAGCTCCGGCGGAGGAAGCCGCTCCCGCGGAGGCCTGACAGTCGGGTACGGGAAGTCCCGGCACGAATCGGTGAACGGGAAGATACTTTCCGGACCGCAAATGAGAAGGAAACAGATCAATGCTTAAGGCATTATTGAACTTTCTGACCGGGAACGGGTCCGCCGCGAAAAGCGCGGAGACCGGGAACGGAAAGACCGGAAGCCAGGCTTCCGGCGGAAGTCTGCATGATTTGGAGGGGTTCGTCAGCTACGTGGTTTGCGCGCTGGTTGACAACCCCGGCGACGTGAGCATCCGCACCGAAGAGACGGAAGAGGGGTGCTCGATCCAGATCAGCTGCAGGAAAGAGGATATCGGTAAGATCGTGGGCAAGCGCGGCAAGACCATCATGGCGATTCGTTCGCTGGTCTCCGGCGCGGCCGGCCGTCAACGCAAGCGCGTTTCGGTCGAAGTCCTCGACTGACCGGTTCAGAGGATCATGCGAATCGATATCGTGACGCTGTTCCCGGAAATTTTTCCGGGGCCGCTCGGCGAGAGCATCATCGGGCGGGCCGCGGCCAGGAAGCTGGTCCGGATCAACGCAGTCGATTTGCGGAACTATACCGACGATGCGCGCGGCACGGTGGATGACAAGCCGTACGGCGGCGGGCCGGGCATGCTGATGAAGGTCGAACCGCTGGTCAAAGCGGTCGAGGACCTGAGAAAGCCCGGCAGTATGGTGATCCTGACGTCCCCGAGGGGAGAGCGGTTTTCTCAGAAAGCCGCCCGGGAGCTGGCGAAAAAAGAGCATCTGATCATGATCGCCGGCCACTACGAGGGCGTTGACGAACGGGCGATTGAGCTCGCCGTCGACCGTGAATATTCGCTGGGGGATTTTGTCCTGACCAGCGGGAATCTCGCGGCGATGGTGATGGCCGACGCGGTTGTCCGGCTGCTGCCGGGCGTGCTCGGCAGCGATGAATCGAGCGTCGACGAATCACATTCGTCGGGTCTGCTCGAATACCCGCAATACACGCGGCCTCCGGAATTCCGGGGGCGGATGGTGCCGGAGGTACTGCTTTCCGGCGATCACGGGCGGGTGGATGCCTGGCGGCAGGCTCAATCGGAACGGCTGACCCGGGAACGGAGGCCGGACTTATGGGAACATTATTTGAAAACAATGGAGGCAGGTTCAAAATGAACATACTCGACAAGATTCGTAACGAGCAAGTGAAGCCCGAGCGTCACGAGTTCAACATCGGCGACACGATCAAGATTTCGGTCAAGATCGTCGAAGGCGGCAACGAGCGTATCCAGCAGTTCCAGGGGACCGTGATCGCGCGTCGCGGCCAGGGAATCGAAGAGACTTTCACCGTCCGCCGGGTTCAGGCCGGCGAAGGCGTCGAACGCGTCTTCCCGATCAACAGCCCCCGCATCGCGAAGATCGAAGTGATCCGCCGCGGCGATGTCCGTCGCGCGAAGCTCTACTATCTGCGCGACAAGATCGGCAAGGCCGCCCGCGTCAAGGAACTCCGCACGAAGTAAGATCTTGGACGGGTTTCTGACCGAAACTGACGAACTCCTCCGCCTGGAACGAGAATGCCGGGCGGAGGGGTTTTGTTTTGTCGCCGGTGTCGATGAGGTCGGCCGCGGTCCTCTGGCCGGTCCGGTGGTGGCCGCCGCCGTTGTATTTCCTCGCGGCGCGGCGCTGCCTCCGGTCAACGACTCCAAGCAGCTGACCGAGCTTGAGCGCGAGACGTTGCGCGATGCGATTTACGCGGTTCCCGGGATTCAGATCGGAATCGGAGAGATCGATGTCGAAACGATCGACCGGATGAATATTCTGAACGCGACCCATCTGGCGATGCAGCGCGCGGTGGAGCAGCTGAAACAGGCGGATTTCATTCTGGTGGACGGGCGCCCGGTCAAAGGCCTTCCCCTGCCGTCCCGCGCCATCGTGAAGGGAGACGCAAAATCGGCCAGCATCGCGGCGGCCAGCATTGTCGCAAAGGTGTATCGCGACCGCCTGATGGTGAAGCTCGACGCGGAGTATCCGGGCTACGGCTTCGCCTCGCACAAGGGATACGGCACCGCCATGCACCTGGAGGCGCTGAAGCGGCTCGGAGTCACGCCGGTCCACCGCAGAAGCTTCCGGCCGGTCCGGGAAATCATCGATCCGCCCCCCGAGCAGCCGACGCTGTTCTGAAAGAAGCCAATCAATTAACGCCTGTACCCGGAGTGAGCGGCGCGGCGAATGCCGCGGATCGCTCAAGGAATACCGCATTGCAATCTCGGCAAATAAGGATTGACCGAAACCGCTGATATTGTCGAAAGACAACCCGGCAGGATCATGGATTTCGGGAGACACGCGCCTGCCGAAAGCACAGCCGCCATACACATAACAGACCGTGTACGCGCAGCCGTTTTGCCTTGCATATCAAGGCGGCTGAAGCGCTTCGCCTCAGCCGCCTTGATTTACGTGCGCGGAAGTGCTGTTACTCTTTCCCGCAGCACTTCTTGTATTTTTTACCGCTGCCGCAGGGACAGTCGTCGTTACGGCCGATCTTCGGCGCTGTACGGTGAACCGGAGACTGCGGCGCACTCTCCTCCGCCACCGGTTCGCCCTGCTCCGGCGGGAGCATGCCGGGCAGCGGCGGAAGATTCATCATTCCCTGCCCAAGCTCCGGAGATGAAACCGTGATCGAACCGCCGTCGAACTGGCCGAAGGTCTGGTGAATCAGCTCCTGCGGGAGCGTTGCGAGAATCTCCTCCAGCGTGGCCAGCCGCGTCATCGTCACCCGGAACAGGTTATTGGCGACATCGTGGTAAATCTGGTCCATCAGCGTTTTGAAGATCTTGTACGCCTCCTGCTTGTACTCGACAAGCGGGTCCTTCTGCGCATAAACACGCAGCGACATGCTCGAACGAAGCCCGTCCATGGCGTAGAGATGCTCCTGCCAGAGGCGGTCGATCGCTTCGAGAACCGTGTGACGCTCGAGATACTGCACCTGCTCCTCCGGCAGATCGGCGTTGCGCTCCTTGTACGCCTCCTCGATCCGGTCGACGATCTGCAGCGTCAGGTCGTCGGCGGAGGTCAGCCGCCCGTCTTCCGAAATTCCGGCGGTCAACTCCTCGTCCTTGAACGAAAGCGGGAAGGTCGCATTCAGATAGGCCAGAAGCGCCGACTTGCTGAAGCCGCCGCCCTTTTCACCGGCTTCCGGCTTGGAAGCGATCAGCTGGATCTGCGACTCGATCACCTGCTCGATCACGCCGAACAGCACATCGTGCGGATTCTCCGAAAGCAGCGCCTCCTTGCGGAGCCCGTAGATGATTTCACGCTGCTTGTTCATGACATCGTCGAAATCGAGCGTGCGTTTGCGGATCGCAAAGTGCTGCTGTTCCACCCGGCGCTGCGCGGTTTCGATCGACTTGGTCAGCCACGGATGCTGGAGTTCGTCTCCCTCCTCCAGGCCGAACCGGTCGAAAATTTTGACGATCCGGTCGGAACCGAACAGCCGCATGAGGTTGTCTTCAAGCGAAACGTAGAACTTCGACGAACCCGGGTCGCCCTGGCGCGAGCAGCGCCCGCGCAGCTGGCGGTCGATGCGCCGCGAATCGTGCCGGGAACTGCCGATCACATGCAGCCCGCCGAGCTCGGCCACGCCGGGACCGAGTTTGATGTCGGTGCCGCGGCCGGCCATGTTCGTGGCGACCGTCACGGCGCCGACCTGGCCGGCGCGCGCGACGATCTCGGCCTCGCGCTGGTGATTCTTCGCATTCAGCACGTTGTGCGGAATATTGCGCATTTTCAGCATGCGGGAGAGAATTTCGGAGTCCTCCACCGAAATCGTGCCGAGCAGCACCGGCTGCCCCTTTTCATGACGTTCGATGACGTCTTTCAGAATCGCATTGTACTTCTCGCGCTTGGTCTTGAAGATCGAATCGTTGTCGTCCTTGCGGATGCAGGGGCGGTTGGTCGGAACCACGATCACGTCGAGCTTGTAGATCTGATGGAATTCGTTCGCTTCGGTCTCGGCCGTACCGGTCATGCCGGCCAGCTTCTTGTACATGCGGAAGTAGTTCTGGATCGTAATCGTCGCCATGGTCTGGGTCTCCTGCTCGATCTGGACCCGTTCCTTGGCTTCGAGCGCCTGGTGCAGGCCGTCCGAAAAACGGCGGCCCGGCATGATGCGCCCGGTGTGTTCGTCGACGATCAGAACCTTGCCATCCTGCACGACGTAATTGACGTCCTTCTCGAACAGGCAGTAGGCCTTCAGCAGCTGCGACAGGTCGTGCAGCCGCTCGCTCTTGGCGGCGAACTCGGACTGGAACGCTTCGCGCTTCGCGGTTTTCTCCGTCTCCGAGAGGGATTCATCCTGATCGATCGCCGCAAGCTCGCTCAGCAGATCCGGCACGATGAACGCATTCGGGTCGTTCGGCGAAATCGCCGCGCGCCCGCGATCGGTCAGGTCCGCCTCATGCGTCTTTTCATCCATTGCAAAGTAGAGTTCCGCCTGAACCTCCTGCAGCATGCCGCGGTTCGAGTCGCTGCGCACGCGGGTCTCGAGCTTCTCAAGCGCCTTCAGGATCGCGCCGTCCTCAAGCACATGCAGCAGCTGCTTGTGCGTCGGCATGCCGAATTTGACCTGAAGCAGTTTCAGAAGCGCGACTTCGCGGTCATCCTCGGAAATATCCTCCCTGGAGAGCGTGGCGCGCGCCTCGCGGACCAGACGGGAGCAGAGCATATTCTGCTTGTTGTGGAGATCGGCGACCAGCGGCTGCAGTTCGCCGAACTGGTGGGTCGACATCGGCACCGGACCCGAAATGATCAGCGGCGTACGCGCTTCGTCGATCAGGATGCTGTCGATCTCGTCGACGATGGCGTAGTAATAATCGCGCTGGACCAGCTGGGAGGCATCATTGGCCATACCCATGTCGCGCAGGTAGTCGAAACCGAATTCGCTGTTCGTGCCGTACGTGATGTCGCAGGCGTACTGGGCGCGGCGCTCGTGCGGCGGCTGCTGGTTCTGCAGGCAACCGCAGGTCAGGCCGAGAAAGTTGTAGATGTTGCCCATCCAGTTCGAGTCGCGCAGCGCAAGGTAGTCGTTGACCGTGACGAGCTGGCAGTTCTTGCCGGTGAGGGCGTTCAGATAGAGCGGCATGGTCGCGACGAGGGTTTTGCCTTCGCCGGTGGCCATCTCCGCGATGTTGCCGCGATGCAGCGCAATGCCGCCGAGAATCTGGACGTCGAACGGAACCATGTCCCAGACCATCGGCTGCCCGCAGACCTCGATCTCCCGGCCGACCAGGCGGCGGCAGGCGTTCTTGACGGCGGCGAACGCTTCGCACATGATGTCATCGAGCGTTTCGCCCTTGGCGAGACGCGCCTTGAATTCATCGGTCTTGGCGCGCAGCTCGTCATCGGTGAGCTTCTGGTACTCCTCTTCGATGGCGTTGATTTTCCGGACGAGCGGCGCCATCTTCTTGAGGTCGCGTTTCGATTTCGTGCCGAATACGGCTTTGAGAATGGAAGTCAGCATCTTATTTCGACCCCGGCCGATCGATCGGCATATTTTGTTTGCAGAGCGGACATTCGGCCGGCTCGTAGGTCGGCAGCGAAAGCTTGAGGGCGCTTCTGAACGGAACATCGAACTTCGCATCGCCGCCGGAACGGTCGACGATCACCGCAATGCCGACCACTTCCCCGCCCATGCCGCGGACGAGATCGACCGTCTGCTGGACCCGGCCGCCCTTGGTGACCACGTCCTCGGCGACGAGGACCTTCTCCCCCGGCTTGATCGCAAAACCGCGCTTCAGGACCAGCCGGCCGTCCTCCTTGTCCGCGAAAATCGCGCGGACTCCGAGCGCACGGGCGACCTCCTGGCCGACGATCAGGCCGCCGACCGCCGGAGAGATCACCGTCTCAATCCCCTGCCCCCGGAACTGATCGGCGAGGAACCGGCAGACCGTTTCGGCCTTGTCCGGGTACTGCAGAAGCAGAGCGGCCTGAAAGAAGCGGCTGCTGTGCAGTCCGCTGCGAAGCTGAAAATGACCGGTCAGAAGCGCACCGGAATCTTCCAGAATTTTGATGATTTCCTGTTCCGTCATGGTGAACCTTTTCTCCTGTTTATGTTAAATCCTGACAACCGTAACGATAAAACCGCCCTCTTCTCCGTGCGGCGGCACTGTAAAAAAACAAACGCCGGCTCTTTCTCCGCCGGAATCCGCTCCGGCCGGACCTGCCGGCGCACGGCGGATGACCCGCCCCACTTTTTTTCTCGAACCAGTCGTTTTCAGCGGAACGTATCCGGAGAAGCCGGTTCGACCCAGAGGTGGAAATCCACTTTGCGGCCGCCGACTTCAAGCGTAATCAAAGTGTTGAGGCGCGTCAGCAGAAGCGCGTACGGTATCTTGACTTCTCCGCCGGCGACATTGACCGACACGTTGCTGTCGCCGAGGATATCCTCGGCCTTGCGGATCGCGATGATCAGCTCGAGCATCCGGCCGAGCTTGTCCTTCAAACCCGAATCCAGCGCATAGCTCCGGTGGCATTTCGGGCAGACCGCCTGAAAATCCCGCCCGGCGATGTCCGCCAGATTGAACTTGACGACTCCGTCGCACTCCGGAGAAAAACAGTGAAAATCGATCTGCGCCTTCGCTCCGAGCTGGCTGGCCGGTCTGCTCATTTTCCTGAACTCCTCCGCGCTTACTTCACTTCGTCCCGGTGGACGAGATCGAGAATCTGGGCCGGATTGCCGGCCGCATCGACCAGTTCCTGAATAAGCGACGTGTTGCGCAGCTTGCGGGAGATGCTGCCGAGCAGCTGAAGGTAGGCTTCCTGATTCTCATCCGGCGCGACGGTGAAGACGATAACCCGGACCGGCTGGTCGTCCTGGCTCTGGTAATCCTCGATCGGATTCTCGCAGACGCCGACGATCACATACGGGTGATTGATGTCGTTGACCCGGATGTGCGGCAGCGCAAGCATGCCGCCGACCCCGGTGGTCATCATCTGCTCCCGCTTCCAGGTGAGCCGGAAAATCACGTCCCGGTTGAGTTTGGTCAGATCCGCGGCACGGGTAATCAGCTGGTCCATCACTTCGAGCTTGTTCCGCCCGTCGAGCGACATCACCGAATCCTTGGTCACGTACTGAGTGAAATCATACTTCATTTTTTATCTCCGTAAACACGCTTGTGGCCCCACCTGTGCCAAAACAGCCAATCGAAATCGTACAGCCGGGTATGCCTGACATGATATAAATTTTTCTTTAAGATATCTCCCGCTTTCCGATTTTGCAACAGAACAAATGAAAAAAATTTATCTTTCATGCGTCATTCGCACCGGATCGCCGGAAAACCGTCATTCCACCCTGAAATCCCCGATCCGGAGCTCCTCCGCCTGAAAGCGGCACAGCGAGACTCCGGCCCGCTCGGCGATCGACAGAACGTGCGCCTCCCGCTCCGGCGAAGTCCGGCGGACGGTCAGGACGATTTTATCGATTGAATAACGCGCCAGAATCCGTTCGAGATCCGCACTGAAACCGAGCACAGGCAGACCGAACACCCGCATGCCGGCCAGGGCCGGATCGTCGTCGACGATGCCGATGAAACTCATGTTTTCCGAGGTGGCGCAGCCCGATACATAGTTCAGGTACAAGGTTGCATTCAAACCGCCGCCGTAGAGCAAAACGCGCGTATTCCGCACGCCGGGGACGCCGGTCTGCCGCAGCTGCCACATCATGCGCATGCCGAGATAGACGAGCACGAACCGCACGAATCCGATGCCGAACGCGGCCAGCAGCGAAAAAAGCACCAGGTACGCCGGTAACTGCTCGCGGTCGAATTTGTCGCAGAAAAAGGCGAACAGGCAGCTGCCGATGATCAGCCCGGTCAATGTGAGCTCGGCTGCCTGCCGGAACTCCTCATACCCGGCCCGGAGCCAGAGCACCCGGTAGCTGCCGCTGATCAGGAAGAGCAGCGGAATCGGCGCGGCAATGCAGACGAAATCATACCAGAATTCGTGAAAGCCGATGTGAAGCAGCCGCCGCGCGGCCAGATCCGCGACGAAGAGAACCAGCAGATCGACGGCCGGAACCGCCAGCAGGATGAGCAGCAGTTTCCGGGGGCGCGAGATGCCCTCCTTCAGCAGCCGGGCGGAATCGTAAAGCTCGACTCCGGCGATCCGGCGCACGACGAGCAGCAGAATGAGCAGCAGCGCCATATATCCGAGCGCCGGAATGGTCTGCTCGAAAAGCAGCACGACGAATCCCATCCCGGCCAGCAGGCAAGCCAGCAGATAGATCCGGATCGCCGCCTTGCGTTGGCTGCTGACCTGCTTCAGAATCCGGTGGTGCAAATGAAACATATCCGCCGTCATGATGCCGGAGCTGCTCGGGTCGAGCAGCTTGCGGACCAGCCGGCGCCAGAAGGCGAGCGCCACGTCGAAAAGCGGAACTCCGACCGCCAGCACCGGAATCAGCAGAGAAGTCAGCGTCGCGGGCTTGCCGAAGCAGGTCAGTCCGGCATAGGCGAAAAACAGCCCGAGGAACATGGAGCCGGTATCCCCCATGAAAATCGACGCCGGAGAAAAGTTGTAGCGCAGGAATCCCGCACAGCTGCCGGCCAGGATGAAGGCGATCGCCACCAGCCCGGCGGAAGAGTTCTGCAGCCCGCCCCAGAGACCGAGGCAGACCGCCGACAGAAAGCCGAGCCCCGCCGCCACGCCGTCCATTCCGTCGATCAGGTTGAAGGCGTTCACGATCGTCACGACCCAGAGCACGGTCAGCGGCAGCGCCAGATAATCCGGCAGCTCGACGGAGAGGATGAACTTCAGCCGTGCGCCGACCACCCAGACCAGCACGCCGGCCAGAATCTGAATGACGAGCTTGGTCCGGCTCGCCAGGGAAAACCGGTCGTCGAGCAGCCCGCAGACGACGATCACAAAGGCCGGCAGCGCAAAACCGGCGACGAAGCCGCCCATCTGCGCCGACGCATGCCGCTCCACATAGAGGACCGAAGTCAGAAAAAACGCGGCGATGATCGCAATGCCGCCGCCGCGCGGCGTCGGTTTCCGGTGAACGCGCCGCGCATCCGGCATATCGACGAATCCGGCGCGGGGCAGCAGCCCGATGCAGAGCCGGGTCAGCACCAGCGAGAGAATGCAGGCGATGCCGGGATAAATGATCAGCGCATAAACGGAAGCTTTCAGGAATTCAAACATGGCGCCCCTTTCTCTGCAAATGCATTGAACCTCAGAATCAGGAGGGTGATGTCGTCCGCCTGCTCCGCCTCTCCCGCGAAACGGTCGACCGCCTGCAGGATCTCCTTCCCTAGCCCGGCCGGCGACGAATCCGGGCAATACGCGAGTACCCGCAGCAGCGCCCCGGAGCCGAACGGGTCGTGCCCCGGATTCTCCGCCTCGGTCACGCCGTCGGTGTAGAGCACAAACGTATCGCCGTCGCCGAGCCGAACACTGCCGGAACCGTAAACCGTGCCGGGCACGACGCCGAGCGCGGGCCCGTGGCGGGTCGACAGCAGCTCGAGCGCGCCGCCGGCGCGGCGGATGCACGGCGGATTATGTCCGGCGTTCGTGTAGCGGACTTCCCCGGTGCGCACGTCGAGAATGCCGAGGAAGTAAGTGACGAACATCATGGTTTCGTTGTTGCGGCTCAGGAGCTCGTTGATGCGCGACACCAGCGGGCCGGGCTCCCGGAGCTTCTCCGCCTCGCTGCGCTGGAGGGTCTGGGTCACCGCCATGAAAAGAGCGGCCGGAATCCCCTTGTCGGAAACATCCCCGACGATGAAGCAGTAGTGGAATTCATCGAGATAGAAGAAGTCATAGAGGTCCCCGCCGACCTTCCGGGCCGGGCGCAGCGTTGCGAACAGAGAGAATTCCCGGGCGTCCGGCAGCGGCGGCAGCATGCGCGGCAGGATGCCCATCTGAATCTGTCGGGCGACTTCAAGCTCGCTCTCGATGCGTTCGCGCGCCGCGGTCGTTTCGCGGACCTTCTCCGTGTAGCTGCCGAGCGCCTGCTGCATGGCGCGGAATGCTTCGGCGAGCCTGCCGATCTGGTCGCCGCCTTTCGGCACAGGCAGCGGCGTATTGAAGTTGCCGGCTCCGATCGATCCGGCGGCGTCGGCGAGCCTGCCGAGCGGCCGGGTCAGGATGCGGATCAGGATGCCGGTTGCGGCCAGGCAGAGAAGCAGCGCCGCGGCCGCGACCGGCACGATGCGGTAAGTCAGGGAATTCAGCGGCGCCATCAGCAGGGACTCCGGATAAGCGACACCGAGACTCCATCCCGGGGCGGAAACCGGAGCGTAAAAGATCCGTTCCACCCCGGCGCGGCGATTGAAAATGCGGCCGCGCGCTTCGCCGCTCCTGCCCCGGAGCATCTCCTGCCCGATCTGGCGGAGCCGCCCGGAGGCGTCGTCGCCGGAGAACATCTTCGCCCGCAGCAGGTCGGCATAACTGAAAATGGTGGACTGGGACAGATGCGCGGCCTCGTCGCGGAGCTCCTTCGTCTCGTACGGATGCGCCGGGTCCTCCGGGAAAGCGACGAACCGGCCGAACCGTGAAATCAGGAACTCCTGTCCGTAGCCGTAAACGTCGGCAGCGACAACCTGGGCGTTGATCGCCTCGAGCGACAGATCGAAACCGGTCATGCCGATGAACTTCCCGCCCGCATCGCGGATCGGCTGGGAGCGGGTGCTCATAAGGATATCGGCATACAGATCCAGATACGGCTCGGTCCAGACCGCGCGGTCGAGAAGCTGCGGAATCGTGAACCAGTCGAACTTGAAGTACTGGTACTCCTCCCCGCCGATCCGGGCGACCTCGATCTCTCCGGCCTTGTTCACATGCGTGTAGAGCATATAATACCGCGATTCGGGGTCGGCGCCGTACGGAATATAGGCGATGCTGATGCCGCAGAGCGCCGGAACGCTTTTCCGCAGCCGTTCGAGCGTCGCGCGGATCATGGCTTTCTGCTGCGCTTCATCCGGGCGCAGCAGTTCGATGGAGAGCGCCAGCTCCTGCGCCGCCGCCTCGACAACCGGAAAATCCCGGTTGATCCGTTCCGCCGCCAGCCGGACGGCGGCGCGGGCGGACGTATCGACCTCCTCGCTCAGGATCTGCCGGGTCTTCCAGTACAGCACGCCGCCGATGAGTCCGCCGGCGACCAGCAGGAAGAGCAGAATGGCCGCATTGATCTTGCACGCAAGATCCCAGTCGCGGAACGCCTTCATGGCCGGCCTCCTGACGTTTCAGCGAGATTCGGGCAGAACTGCCGGTAATCCACACTGCCGGCGATGAGACCGCTGCGCCGGAAAAGCTTCACGGCCGCATCGTATGCGGCGGGGGAGAGCACACCCGCCTGCGGCGTGCCGAGCCCGAGCAGTTTGCCGTACACGGTCAGCATCCAGTACTGATGGGCGGGGTCGAAGCGCCCGTTGTCCCGCGCGCAGTATTTCCAGACGTATTCGAGGGCCTTTTTCGGATGTTTCACGGCCTCGCGCCACCCCTCCATCACGGCGCGGCGCAATGCGAGGCAGACGCCGGGATACTCCGCGGCGGTGCTCTCCAGCGTATAGACGCCGTCCTCCGGAACGTCGATGCCGTAGTCTCGGAGACGGAATACGGTCAGCTCCGCCGGCTGGCGGCCGGAGGCCAGGATCTGGTAATATTCGTTGTATTCCATGACGGAAATCACATCCACCGCGCCCCAGAGAAAAAGCGCGATGTCGGTATTCAGCGGCACGATCTCTCCGGCGACGCCCTGTTTGCGCAGAAAGGCCAGCGGCGCCATGCCGAAATCCACCGACCAGATGCCGAACCGGCGCGGTTTTCCGGCCGCATCCGGCTTTTTCAGGTCTTCCGCTTTCCGGATGCCGTTTTTTCCGGCCGTGACCAGCATGACGGCGCCGCTCTGGCTGACCTGGCCGATATTGACCAGCGGAACCTTCTCCGACCGGGCGAGCAGCGCGGTCGCCAGCGGAGCGACGATGAATTCCGAACGCTTCTGCGTCAGGTAATCGATGATCGACAGCTCGGCGGTCTTGTGGCGGATTTCGACGGAGAGGCCGTATTTTTCAAAAATCCCGGCCTCTTTCGCATAATAAACGCCGGCGAACTGCGCCTGCGGCAGCCAGGTCATTGTGATGATCCAGCGCCGTTCCCCGGCCGTCTCCGCCGCGGCGGAAAAAGCGGCGAGAAGCAGGAGCAGCCCGGCATATTTCCTGCAACGTTTCACGAGAAGAGCGTGCCTTGCGGTCATTGGACCAGCACCCGTTCGAACAGCATTCCGTCGTCCGGATCGGAGGAGAAGAGCAGGGTGGACGACTTCCGCAGCACCTTCTCCCAGACGCTGCCGGGGGCGGTGAAGATGAGCGCGGGCGAATTTTTTCCCGGCGTCTCTTCCAGCGTCGTCCAGGTCAGGTCGGCCGGGAGCAGTCCCTTCTTCAGTGCATCGGGCAGCAGTTCCGGATAGAAGAAGCGGAGCGTATCGTCCGCCGCGACGACCTTCAGCAGCATATGGGCCGGAATCCGGGTCAGGAGCATGGCCGTTCCGATGGCCGAATCCCCCGCACAATCTGTTTTTTCCGGCAGGCAGTCGGCATACAAACTTCCTTCCACCTTGAAAAACCGTACTTTGCAGGTGGTCGAAAACACCCGTTCCTTTCCGTCCTTCGACTTGTGAAATTCGTGAATGTTGACTTCTCCGTCAGGCAGGATTCGGAGACGGACCGTCTCGATTTCCCCGTCCTGCTTGCCTTTGAGCTGCCATAGTCCGCGCGTTTCGGGCGGAAGTTCGACGGCATTTGCCTCCGTATAATAAGGTTTCAGGGAATAAACCGCCGCGCAGCCCGTGCCGGACAAGACCAGCAGCAGCGCCGCCGCCGCACCGAACCAGTGTTTCATACTCCGACCTCCTCCATGAGTTGCGGAAAGCATTTCCCGCCGTCCTGTCGTTCCTCGATGTGTCTGAATGCCGGCGGAGAAAGGCCGAACCGGCTCCGCCGGATTCTGTACGCCTGACGGACGGCGCAACCCGCTTCCATCCTCCTCCCGGACAACAGTTCCGCAAGGCCCGGACGGAACTCGCGGCACCGTATTGCTCCCCCACCCTCGTCTTGTTTATATTATACCACATTCCGGCCGTTCCTGCAAGCCCGGGACCGCAAAAAGCCCGCGATGCCGCCGCATCCGGGCGCCGGATGCCGTTTTCATGCAAAAAAGTCTTGACAAACACGGCATGCCGGTTTACATTAAACAGCTGTTGTGTTTTCTTGAAAATGCACTTTAGGGAAGGCAAAAGGGAATGAAGTATCTGGAACTCACCATCGGCGCGATTTTGGTCTACAATTTCGTGCTGGCCCGGTTCCTGGGGATCTGCCCGTTTCTCGGGGTCTCCAAACGTCTGGGCACCGCCATGGGGATGTCCGGCGCGGTCGTATTCGTCATGACGATCGCGTCGTTCATCACCTCGCTCATCTACCGTTACCTGCTGAAATTCGAGATCGACGGCACGCCGTACGATCTGTCGTTTCTGCAGGTGCTGCTGTTCATCCTGGTCATCGCCGGGCTGGTGCAGCTGATCGAGATCATGCTCCAGAAGCTCAGCCCGAAGCTTTATCAGGCGCTCGGCATCTACCTGCCGCTCATCACGACGAACTGCGCGGTGCTCGGCGCGGCGACGATCAACGCCGACAGCAATTACACGGTGCCGGAGGCGACGGTGTTCGGCCTCTGCTCCGGCATCGGCTTTGCGCTGGCACTGCTGCTTTTCTCGAGCCTGCGCGAACGGCTCGACCTCGCCGAAGTTCCGAAACCGTTCCAGGGAACCCCGATCGCCCTCATCACAGCCGGAATCCTGGCGATGGCGTTCGTCGGCTTCTCGGGACTCTGCTGACGGGGTAGCGACATGAATACTCTGATTTTAGCCGTCATCATCATGGCCGGGGTCGGGCTTGTCCTCGGCATCGTCATCGGTATTTTCGCAAAGCTGTTCCGGGTCGAAACCGATCCGCGGATCGACCTTGTGGTCGAGCTGCTGCCCGGTGCGAACTGCGGCGGCTGCGGCATGGCGGGCTGTTCCGACTTCGCCAAGGCGGTCGTCTCCGGCAAAGCCGCGCCGTCGAAATGCCCGGTCTCCTCGAGCGAACAGGTCAGCGCGATCGCGAAGGCGCTCGGCATCGAAGCCGGCGAAGCGTTCAAACAGAAGGCCGTCGTGGTCTGCGGCGGCGACCGCGAGCAGACCCTGCGGCTGGCCGGCTACAACGGTGTCGCCGACTGCGTCTCGGCTTCGCTGGTCGCCGGAGGACCGAAGGGGTGTGCCTACGGCTGCCTCGGCATGGGCTCCTGCGCACGGAAATGCCCGTTCGGCGCGATCGAGATGATCAACGGCCTGGCCGTCGTCCATAAGGAGCTCTGCGTCGGCTGCGGCAGCTGCGTGGCGGTCTGTCCGCGCAACGTGATCAAGCTGGTTCCGGCCGACGCCGAAGTCCACGTCTACTGCAACTCGCCGCTGAAGGCTCCGGCCAAGCGGCAGGTCTGCAAGGTGGCCTGCATCGGCTGCCGCAAATGCGCGAAGGCCGCACCCGAGAAATTCGTCATCGAGGGATTCAAGGCCGCCGTCAACTATGCGCATGCCCCGCTGCCGACGCAGGAAGACGTCCAGGCGGCCGGTTGTCCGACCGGAGCGCTGCTCACCGCAGAAGAGCATCTCCATATTGAAAAGCACGATCCGGAATGGAGCGCTGAAAAATGAGCAAGAATTCCCGTAATGTCATGAGTTTCGACGGGGGAATCCACCCCGCCGGCGACGGCAAGAGCCTCAGCGCGGGCAGTCCCGTCCGGAAAGCGCCGCTGCTTGACCGTTATACCGTCGTCATCTCCGAGAGCGTCGGCAAGCCGCCGAAACCGGTCGTGAAGGCCGGCGATGAAGTGAAGAAGCATCAGCTGATCGCCGAAGCGGACGGTTTTGTCTCCGCGAATCTCCACGCGCCGACCAGCGGCAAGGTCATCGGCATCGTCGACGTGCAGGGCGCGATGGGCATGCCGGTCCCGGCCATCCAGATCGAGGCGGACGGCAAAGACGAGGCCGCCGAACCGATGCCGGCGCTCGACTGGCGCTGCGCACCGGTTTCCGATCTGCTCAAGCGGATCACCGACTGCGGCGTGGTCGGCATGGGCGGCGCGGCGTTCCCGACCCATGTGAAGCTCTCCCCGCCGCCGGAAAAGGAAGTCGATACGCTGATTCTGAACGGCGCCGAGTGCGAGCCGTACCTGACCGCCGACCACCGGCTCATGCTCGAGAATCCGGGTGCGGTTCTCGAGGGCGCGGCGATCTCCGCGAAGATCCTCGGAGTCAAGAATATCTACATCGGCGTCGAAGTCAACAAGGTCGATGCGATCGAAGCGCTGAACAGAAACGCCGCCGACTTCGGCGTCCGCGTGGTCGGACTCAAGGTCCAGTATCCGCAGGGTTCCGAAAAGCAGCTGATCAAAGCGATCACCGACCGCGAGGTCCCGACCGGCGGACTGCCGATGGACGCGCACTGCGTGGTCCAGAACGTCGGAACCGCCGCCGCGGTGGCGGATGCGGTCTGCCGCGGCATTCCGCTGGTCGAACGGATCACGACCGTGACCGGTGAAGTCGTGAAGAATCCCGGCAACTGGCTGCTGAAGCTCGGAACTCCGGTCATCGAGGCGATCAGGTTCGCCGGGGGCGTAACCGCCGAGCCCGGCAAACTCATCATGGGCGGCCCGATGATGGGATTCGCCCAGAAGAACTTCGACGTGACGATCTGCAAAAACAGCTCCGGCGTGCTGCTGCTGCCGCAATCCGAAAGCATCGCCTACGGCTCGGCCGGCTGCATCCGCTGCGGCCGCTGCGTGGAAGGGTGCCCGATGAACCTCGTGCCATGCCTCCTCGGCAACGCGATCGAGGCCGAACGCTTCGAGCTCGCGGCCCAGAATCACGTCATGGACTGTCTCGAATGCGGCTCCTGCGCCTACGTCTGCCCGGCCCACCGGCCGCTCGTGCAGCACATGCGCCGCGCGAAAGCCGAAATCCGCAAACAGAGCAAAAAGTAACCTACCGGGATCAAGCATATCATGTCTGACGAAATCAACAATGAAATCAAGCTGCCGACCGGCGACAAGCTCGTATTGAGCTCATCGCCCCACATCAAGGATTCGGACAGCGTGCGCCGCATCATGTACAAGGTCATCCTGGCCCTGCTGCCGGCCTGCATCGCCGGCGTCTACTTCTTCGGCTGGCGCGCGGCGCTGGTCATGCTGCTGACCATGGCTTTCTGCGTCGGCGCCGAAGCGCTCTGGTGCTTCCTCGCCAAGAAGCCGGTCACCGGAACCATCTCCGACGGCAGCGCCGCTCTGACCGGGCTGCTGCTGGCGCTGAACCTTCCGCCGCAGGTGCCGTACTGGGTCTGCCTGATCGGCGCGTTTCTCGCCATCTGGCTCGGCAAACAGGTGTTCGGCGGCATCGGCAACAACCCGTTCAACCCGGCGCTCGTGGCGCGGGTCGGGCTCCTGATTGCGCTGCCGGCGATCATGACGACCTGGCAGCCCGCCCGCGGCATGAGTCCGGACAGCGCCGACGCGGAACTCTGGTACTCGCCCGCGACGATTCAGGAGCTGAAGGACGGCAAGCCGCTCGACTCGGTCAGCTGCGCGACTCCGCTCGGCGTCGTCGGCACGACCAAAAAGATCACCGACCGCTCATTCGAGGCCGAATCGAATTTCGAAGCGGTCTCGAACAACGACCTGATGTTCCGTTACTTTCTCGGGCAGAAGGGCGGCTGCATCGGGGAAACCAGCGTCCTGGCCCTGCTGATCGGCGGCATCATCCTCGTGCTCTTCAAGCTCATCAACTGGCGCGTGCCGGTGGTCTACATCGGAACCGTCGCGGTATTTGCCGGAATCGTGCACTATTTCTTCCCGGGCGTCACGCCGCCGCCGCTGTTCCATCTTCTCACGGGCGGCCTGATCCTCGGCGCCGTGTTCATGGCGACGGATATGGTCACCAGTCCGATCACGCCGACCGGCTGCATCGTCTTCGCCTTCGGCTGCGGCGTCATCACTACCGTGATCCGCATCTGGGGCAATTATCCGGAGGGGGTCAGCTTCTCGATTCTGTTCATGAACGCGCTGGTGCCGCTCATCGACCGCTACTGCACGGTGCGGCCGTTCGGCTACGTGGCGAAACGGGGGTAAGCGGAAATGAGCCTGAAAAACAGTGAAAATTTTATCGTTCTCGGCCTCTTCCTCGCAGTGCTCGGGCTGATCTCGGCCGTGCTGCTGGCGGTCTTTTCGGACATCGTCAGGGAGCCGATCGCCGCCGCCGAGCTGCGCAACACGAACAAGGCGCTCGAACAGATCCTGCCGCCGTTCGACAACCAGCCGTCGCAGGACAAGGTTGAAATCGAAGCCGGCGGCTCGGCCATCACCTTCATGGGCGCGGTGAAGGACGGCAGGCTGGTCGCCCTCGCCGCCCGCGGGGAGCGCAAAGGCTACGCCGGTCCGGTCCAGGCGCTGGTCGGTCTGGATGTCGACGGAAAAATCCGCGCGGTTCTCATTACCAAACAGAATGAAACGCCGGGGCTCGGCGCAAATGTCTGCGAACGCAAATTCAAAAAGACGATCTTCAATCTCTTCCAGAAGCGGCCGGAAGGAATCGCGCCGAATGCGTTCCTCGACCAGTTCGACGGCAAGAGCGCCGCAAAGGGCGTCACCTGGAAGGTGAAGAAGGACGGCGGCAACATCGATTATGTGACCGGAGCGACCGTCACCAGCCGGACGATCACCGCCCTGACTGACGAGATCGCCCAGTGCTACCTTGCCAACCGCGAGGAGATCATCCGTAAACTTGCTCCGTCGGGAGGGAACAAATAATGAGTCTGCTTACCGATTTCACCAAAGGCATCTGGAAGGAAAATCCGGTTCTCGTTCTGCTGCTCGGCACCTGTCCGACGCTGGCGGTCACCAGCAGCGCCACAAACGGCCTCGGCATGGGGCTGGCGACGACCGGAGTGCTGCTCGGCAGCAACCTCGTCATTTCGCTCATCGCCGGAATCGTGCCGAAAAAGGTGCGCATTCCCGTCTACATCGTCGTCATCGCGACTTTCGTGACCATCGTCGACCTGCTGATGAAGGCGTACGCGCCGCCCGCTCTGTACACGGCGCTCGGCATCTTCATTCCGCTCATCGTGGTCAACTGCATCGTGCTCGGCCGCGCCGAGGCGTTCGCCTCGAAAAACGGACCGCTCAGCTCCGTGCTCGACGGCCTCGGCATGGGACTCGGCTTCACGCTGACGCTGACCATGCTCGGCGCGGCGCGTGAGTTCCTGAGCTCCGGCTCCGTTTTCGAAGTCAAGCTCATCACGGCATGGACCACGGATTTCCTGCTGCCTTCCGCCGCGCCCGGCGCTTTCATCCTCGTCGGCGTCATCCTCGCGCTCAAAAATTATGCGAGCTATCGCAAGGCGGTCAAAGCAGGCAGACTCTACGTGCCCCCGAAAGGGCTCGACTGCCGTCACTGCAACATCTGCACCGCCCATATCGACGACGAGAAGTAACTGCGCCGCGGGGGAGGGAACGGAAGAAAGGCGCTTCGCCCTCCCCTGCTCCTTCCGGGAGAATGGATATGGATGACGGAAAGATGCGCAATCTCCGGTTGCGCTCGGAACTGTTCCGGGCGATCCGGGATTGTTTTTACCGGGCCGGTTATCTGGAGGTCGAAACTCCCGTGAAAATCCATGCCCCGGCTCCTGAAGAGTACATCGAATCGGTGCGGGCGGAAAAGGATTTCCTGCGAACGAGTCCGGAGCTCGCCATGAAGGTGCTGCTGGCGGACGGCATGGAGAAGATCTTCCAGATCGGTCCGTGCTTCCGTGCCAATGAATCCGGGCGCCGGCACCGCGAGGAGTTCACGATGCTCGAGTACTACAGCCGCGGGACCGGCTACCGCGAACTGGCGGAATTCACCGCCGGTTTCGTGGCGGAGGCGGCGGAGCGGGTGCTTGGAAGCACCCGGATTGAATACGGCGGAAAACAGATCGACCTGTCGGCTTATGAGTTTGTGACGGTGGATGACGCGTTCCGTCTCCATGCGGGCTGTACCGCATCCGAGGCGGATGCGCTGGATCGGTTTGACGAGCTGATGGTGACGAAAATCGAACCGGAGCTGGGAAACGGGAAGCTTACCTTTCTGTGCGACTACCCGGCAAACCGCGCATCGCTGGCGCGGCTGCGGGCGGACGATCCGTCGGTGGCGGAGCGCTGGGAACTGTACATCGCAGGAATCGAGCTGGCGAATGCGTTCGGCGAGCTGACGGACGCAAAGGAGCAGCGGGAGCGCTTCCAGGCGGCGCTGAAGTTCCGGGCGGCAGCGGGGATGCACACCTATCCGGAGCCGGTGGAGTTTTTCGCTGCGCTCGAACGCGGTTTGCCGGAGAGTTCAGGCAGCGCAATGGGGTTGGACCGCCTGACGATGGTCATGTGCGGCGCAACCGATATCGCCGACGTGCGGGCGTAAAAACCGGGACCGGGGCAGCCGGAAGCAACCTGCGGGCGGAACGACGCAGAAGTTGACCGCAGAGTCAAGGCGGCGGAGCCGCCGTCGGCACCGGCACCCTGCCGGTCTGGGGACCGGGGGCGAAGCGCCCCGGCCGCCGGAGGCTACCTGCGGGCGGAACGACCAGCTCACAAACCGAATCGAAGATTCGGACGGGGAGCACGCACGGTCTGTTGCGCGAACGCGCAAAAAGACCGCGCCCCGGAAGGGGCGCGCTTCCCCAGTCTGCAACATTGACAGCTCGCATTTTAACAAGGGTTCGCGGCTCCGGTCAATCATGGTTGACCGAAATTGCAACGCGGCGGAGCCGCCGTCGGCGCCGGCACCCTGCCGGTCTGGGGTCCGGGGGCGAAGCGCCCCGGCCGCCGGAGGCAAGCTGCGGGCGGAACGACCAGCTCACAAACCGAATCGAAGATTCGGACGGGGAGCACGCACGGTCTGCTGCGCGAATGCGCAGTAAGACCGCGCCCCGGAGGGGGCGCGCTTCCCCCTGTCTGCAACATTGACAGCTCGCATTTTAACAAGGGTTCGCGGCTCCGGTCAATCATGGTTGGCCGGAATTGCAACGCGGCAGACCCTTTGACCGCTCCGCGGCGTTCGCCGCGTCGCTCACACCGGGCGAAGCACCGCAACTTCGTTGCGGATTTTTGCGCTGGGGCTTCGCCGGGTCAACCTGAGGCGCCGCCTCAGACTCCGCCAAGGGGCTCCGCGCCCCTTGGAACCTCGCCAGGGCCGAAAGGCCCTGAACCCGGTCGCTTCGCTCCCCACAGGCGTGTTGTAACATCAGGGGGAGGCGCATTCAAACAAGGTTCGCGGCTCCGATCAATCATGGTTAGCCGGAATTGCAACGCAATAGACCCTTTGACCGCTCCGCGGCATTCGCCGCGTCGCTCACACTGGGCAAAGCACCGCAACTTCGTTGCGGATTTTTGCGCTGGGGCTTTGCCCGGGTCAACCTGAGGCGCCGCCTCAGACTCCGCCAAGGGGCTCCGCGCCCCTTGGAACCTCGCCAGGGCCGAAAGGCCCTGAACCCGGTCGCTTCGCTCCCCTTACGATTGCTGCAACTGCATCGACATCATTTCGTCGCCGGACTCCAGTTCGCAGATCCGGAGCGTTCCGTCTTCGTAAACACCGAAGCTCGCTTTGCAACCGCCTTTCGGCAGCGAGACAGAACCGGGGTTGAAGGCGACGATGCCGTTCTCCAGCACCTCGAGCTGCGGAATATGGGTGTGCCCGCAGGCAAGCACAGCCCCGGCCGGCAGCGGCGGCGGATTGCCGGGCCCCCAATGATGGCCGTGCGTCAGGAAGAAACGACGCCCGTCGGCCAGCAGCGTCGCGTACTCCGACATGATCGGGAACGCCAGCAGCATCTGATCGACTTCACTGTCGCAATTGCCGCGCACTGCCGTGATCCGCTCTTTCAGCCCGTTCAGCTGTTCGACCACCAGCTGCGGCGCATAGTCGGGCCGCAGCGGATTCCGCGGCCCGTGATAAAGCACATCGCCCAGCAGGACCAGCTGCTCCGGAGCCAGCCGGTCAATCTGCCGCCGGAGCAGCGTCACGCTCTCCGGTGAACCGTGAACGTCCGAAAAAAACAGAACCTTCATCGCTTACTGCTTCTTCAGGCGCATCTGCGGGAAAAGCAGCACATCACGGATCGTCTCCGCCCCGGTCAGGATCATGACCAGACGGTCGATGCCGATTCCCATGCCACCCGCCGGAGGCATGCCGTATTCAAGCGCGTTGAGGAAATCCTCATCGACCTTGTCGGAGAGCTTGTCGCCCTCCTCCTTCGTCCGTTCGAACTGCTCCATGAAGCGCTGCCGCTGAATGATCGGGTCGTTCAGCTCGCTGTAGGCCGGCGCGACTTCGACGCCGTTGATGCCGAGCTCGAACACGTCGACATAACGCGGATCGTCCGGACAGCCCTTTGCCAGCGGCAGCAGCTCGACCGGCAGGCGGCAGACGAAGGTCGGCTGGATCAGCGTCGGCTCGACCATCTTCTCGTAAAGCTCATTGGTCACGTCGAGATCGGACATCCCGTCCGGAATGTCGAGCCCCATCTCCCGGCCGCGCGCGACGCGCTCCTCCGGCGTGATCTTGAACCAGTCGGCCCCGCCCTTCTCTTCACAGAGTTCGTTGTAGGTCGCGCGGCGCCACGGCAGCGTGAGATCGATGACCTTGCCGTTGCCGTGATCGATCTTCAGCGTGCCGACCGTCTTCATGGCCACGGTCGTGACCAGCGATTCAATGAGCTCCATCATGGTCCGGCAGTCGCCGTAGGCCTGGTAGACCTCCATCATCGTGAACTCCGGATTATGACGGCGGTCCATGCCCTCGTTGCGGAAGTTTCGGTTCAGCTCGTAAACCTTCTCGAAGCCGCCGACCAGCAGCCGCTTCAGATAAAGTTCCGGCGCGATGCGCATGTACATCGTCGACGAGAGCGCTTCGTAATAGGTCTTGAACGGATTGGCCGAAGCGCCGCCGGCCAGCGGCTGCAGCATCGGAGTCTCAACCTCAAGGAAGCCGCGGTCGTTCATGAAGTTGCGGATCTCGGCAAGAATCCGGCTGCGGAGCTTCAGCACCCGGAAACTTTCGTCGTTCATGATCAGGTCGAGATAACGCTGCCGGTAACGCTGCTCGACATCCTGAAGCCCGTGAAACTTCTCAGGCAGCGGCCGCAGCGACTTCGAAAGCAGCGTGCACTCCTTCACCCGGACGGTCAGTTCGCCCATGCGGGTCACGAAGGTCGGACCGGAGATGCCGATGATATCGCCGATATCGAGCTTTTTGAACATGGCGAAGGCATCGTCGCCGATTTCGCTCTTGCCGACGAAAAGCTGGATCTTGCCCGAGCTGTCCTTCAGGTCCGCAAAAATCGACTTGCCCATGCCTCGCTTGGCCATGAGCCGTCCGGCAACGGTCACGACCGGGCCGAACTCCTCGCCTTCAGCCGGTGCGGCCGTGTCGCGGACGTCGCCGATCATCTGCGCTCCGGGAAAGGCGCGGCCGAACGGCTCGACGCCGGCTTCCCGGAGTTCCCTGACCTTCAGCATGCGCTGCTGCATCAGATTGTTCATTTCCTGCTCGACGGCGCCGGATTCGGCCTGACCGGCCGCGGGGGCCAGATTTTCTTCACTCATTTCCCTGCCTGTGTTTCTGAATTGAAAAAGATAAAATGCAATAAAATTAATGTATCACCATTCCGGTGATCTTGCAATTCAAAAAAATGAAACTATTTTAAAACCGAATATGATTTTCCGGGAATGAAAGCCGCCGCAAATTTTTTTTGCCCCGGCGGCAGATTTTCGCCTGAGTTCCGGGTCCGCGAAATTGAATGAGTGTTCCCCGAACGGCGGTTCAGATTTTGGACCGGCAACATAATTATATAGGTGGTTTGGATGAAAAAACTCTCACTCTCCTGTCTGCTCCTCGCCTTGGGAGCGATCACCGCCGGCGCCGCTGAAGAAGCGGCGGCCGTGCCGGCCACGTGGTCAATTCCGATGCAGTGGGGCATGCCCGCAATCTGGTGGTCAGCGCCGCTGGCGGCAATTCTCGCCATTCTGATGGCCATGGTCTTCTACAAGAAGATGATGGCCGCCAGCGAAGGTTCCGAGCGGATGAAGGAGATCGCCGGTTACGTCCGCGAAGGCGCGATGGCTTACCTCTGGCGGCAGTACAAGGTGGTCGGATTCGTTTTCATCGCTCTCTTCGTCCTGTTTTCCCTTCTCGCGCTGTTCCATATCCAGAATCCGTTCGTGCCGGTCGCCTTCCTGACCGGCGGCTTCTTCTCCGGCCTCTGCGGTTACATCGGCATGAAAACCGCGACCCGCGCGTCGAACCGGACCGCGCAGGCAGCCAGCGAAGGATTGAACCGCGGGCTGCAGGTCGCCTTCCGTTCCGGCGCCGTGATGGGCATGGTCGTGGTCGGATTCGGCCTGATCGACATCTGCCTCTGGTACCTGATCCTCGACAAACTGGTTTATACGCCGGTCCACATGGCCGAAGGGCTTTCGTTCCTCGGCATGGACATTGTCTCGCAGGGATGCACCGAAGCTGAAAAACTCGTCCATATCACGACGACCATGCTGACCTTCGGCATGGGCGCTTCGACCCAGGCGCTCTTCGCCCGCGTCGGCGGCGGCATCTACACGAAAGCGGCCGACGTCGGCGCGGACCTCGTCGGCAAAGTCGAAGCCGGCATTCCGGAGGACGACCCGCGCAACCCGGCCACCATCGCGGACAACGTCGGCGACAACGTCGGCGATGTCGCGGGCATGGGCGCGGACCTTTACGAATCCTACTGCGGCTCGATCCTCGCCACTGCGGCTCTCGGCGCGGCAGTCGCGGCCCAGAGCGGCACCTTCGAAGCCGAACAGGCGACCAAGCTCGTGCTCGCCCCGATGATCGTCGCCGGTTTCGGCACGTTCCTCTCGATCCTCGGCATCGGGCTCGTGCGCTGCAAGGAGGGGGCCTCGCAGAAGCAACTGCTTCGCAGCCTGTTGACCGGTACGCTCGGCAGCTCGATTTTCGTGCTGATCGCGTTGCTTTTCCTGATCTTCCTGGACTTCATCAGCTGGGGTGTTTTCGGCGCCGTGGTTTCCGGCCTCGTGGCCGGCGTGATCATCGGTCAGGCGACCGAATACTACACCAGCGCCGAATATAAGCCGACCCGCGGCATCGCCTTCCAGGCGCAGATGGGTCCGGCGACCACGATCATCGACGGTCTTGCGACCGGCATGTACTCGGCCGGGCTCCCGGTCGTCACCATCGTCATCGGCATTCTCTGCGCCTTCGGTTTCGCAGGCGGATTCGGCGATCAGGCCGGTGCGTTTGCGCAGGGGCTCTACGGCGTCGGCTTCGCGGCGGTCGGTATGCTCTCGACCCTCGGAATCACGCTGGCGACCGATGCCTACGGCCCGATTGCGGACAACGCGGGCGGCAACGCCGAAATGTCCGGCCTGCCGCCGGAAGTCCGTCAGCGGACTGACGCGCTCGATTCGCTCGGCAACACGACCGCCGCGACCGGCAAGGGATTCGCGATCGGCTCCGCGGCGCTGACTGCGCTGGCGCTGCTGGCAAGCTTCATCGAAGAAGCGAAAATCTGGATCGGCAAATTCGATTCGGGCCTCGGCGAAGGCATCAACGTCGCCGAAGCGAGCAAGATGTCGCTGCTGAGTTTCGTGGACCAGTACCAGCTGACCATTATGAATCCGCTGCTGCTCGGCGGTCTTTTCCTCGGCGGCATGGTCGCCTTCCTCTTCTGCGCGATGACCATGAAGGCGGTCGGCCGCGCGGCCGGGTCGATGGTCGAGGAGGTCCGTCGCCAGTTCAAGGACAAGCCGGGCATCATGGAAGGCAAGGAGACGCCGGACTACGCGAAATGCGTGGCGATTTCGACCGCCGGCGCCCAGCGTGAAATGATCCTGCCGTCGCTGCTGGCGATCGTGATTCCGGTGGTGACCGGCCTCGTGCTCGGCATTCCGGGCGTGATGGGCCTGCTCGCGGGCGGACTTGCAACCGGTTTCGTTCTCGCGACCATGCTGAACAACGCCGGCGGCGCGTGGGACAACGCGAAGAAATACATCGAAAACGGCGCGCACGGCGGCAAAAAACTGCCGGACGGCAGCAAGAACCCGACCCACGGCGCCGCAGTGATCGGCGACACAGTCGGCGATCCGTGCAAGGATACGAGCGGCCCGGCGCTGAACATCCTGATCAAGCTTATGAGCATGGTCTGCATCGTCTTCGCGCCGGTCATCATCAAATTCTCGCCGACGATCCAGCAGTGGCTGGGCATCAGCGGAATTCTCCAGTAATTCCCCCCGAAGGCGCCGCATCCGAGCGGCGCCTTTTTTGAATCCGGCAAAATGGAGTTGCAATGAAAGTATCCCTCGGAATATGCGGCGCGCTTGCGGCCTTGCTGCTGTGCGGCGGCTGCTCGACGTTCCGTGCGCTCTTCGACGAAGATCCGGCGGTGACGCAGCAGAAACGCGAAAAGGCGAAGCAGCGGCGGGAGGCCCGGAAACGTTCCGGGGAAGAGGAGTCCGACATCTTCTCCGTCTTCTCCCCCAGAAAGAGAAACGACTCCCTGTTCCTCAGCTCGTCCCTGACGCCGGAGGAGCGCGCCGTGCTGGAAAAGAGCGAAGCCGCTTCGAAACGGATCGAGGACGACGAAATCAAGGCGATCCGCCGGGAAAACCGCGAACGCTCGGAAAAAGGCTCGGACTTCGTATTCGGCAAAGGCCTCCGGGACTGGCTCTGATCCTTACCGTCCGCATGCGCCGGAGCATGAGGATACGGCAGCTTTCATCGTATTTCCGGCAATTATCCGGCATTTGCGGCTTGACGGAGCCGCGACGGCGTGATATATTAAGTTTTCTGTACCGATCGGATTCCGGGCCCCAATATAACATTGCAGGCTTGACACCCGGATTCCGCGTATCAATCAAAATTCCCGGATTTCCGGGGAAAAAAGAAAGGGATTGGTTATGCCAACCGCAAGTCGAGCGAAGCACAAGTTCTGTCGTCGCGTGGGTCAGTGCATCTGGGGAGATGCGACCTGCCCGAGCGTAAAGCGTCCGTATGCGGCCGGTCCGCACGGAAAGGGCCGCCGGGTCAAGCTCTCCACCTACGGCGAACTCCTGATGGAAAAGCAGAAGCTCAAGAACTACTACGCGATCAGCGAAAAGCAGTTGCAGATCGCCTACGCCAAAGCGAAGGCCGGTATCGGCCAGGCGCATGAAAAGCTGTTCCGCAGCCTTGAGCAGCGCCTGGATGCGATGGTCTACCGTGCCGGTTTCGCCCCGACCATTTTCGCCGCGAAGCAGTTTGTGAACCACGGTCACATCCTCGTCGACGGCAAGCGTGTCGACCGTTCCAGCTATCAGCTGAAGGAAGGCCAGACCATCTCCATCGATGCCGCCAAATCTCCGGCTGTCGCCGAGATGGCCAAGAAGGGCAATGCGACGATTCCGCCGTACATGGAAGTCGATCTCGAGAATCTCAAGGCGACCCTGACCCGGGCGCCGCAGCTCGAAGAAATTCCGGTCGGCGTGAAGATCATGAGCGTCATCGAATACTACGCGCGCTGATTTCGCTTTCGCGGAATGCAGAGCATGTTACAAAGTCCCGCCGAAAGGCCGGGGCTTTGTTTTTTTGAGGACGGTCCGGTCCTGCCGGACTGCGGTTGAAGCGATACGAAGGAGCTCCTTCCCATGTATAATTCCATCATCTGCCGTTACCACGAAATTGCCACCAAAGGCAACAACCGGAACATGTTCGAGCGCTGTCTCGTTGAAAATATCCGTCACCTGCTGCGCGACGCGGCACCCTGCCGCGTCCACCGTGTGCGCGGCCGGGTCTGGGTGGAACCGGCCCATGACGGCGACTTCACCAGAGAGGAGCTCGAGGCGATCAGGCCGCAGCTGGCGAAGGCGTTCGGACTCGAATCGTTCTCGCCGGCCGCCCGTGTCGCCGTCGATATGGATGCGATCCGCGCCAAAGCGGTCGAGCTCGCGCCGGAGGTGCTGAACCCGGTGTTCGCCGAAAAGCCCGCCGTCACATTCCGCGTCCGCGCCCGCCGCAGTTTCAAAAAATTTCCGTTCCGTTCGCAGGAAATCGAAATCGACCTCGTCAGCGCCATTGCGAAGCCGTTCGGCGACGACCGGTTCCGGATCGATCTGAAGCATGCCGAATACACGCTCGGCGTTGAAGTCCGCGACGAATTCGCGCTGCTTTACTGGGATGAATTCAAGGCGCCCGGCGGTCTTCCGGTCGGCAGCAATCCGCGCGTGCTGACGCTGCTTTCAGGCGGCATCGATTCTCCGGTCGCGGCCTGGATGATCATGAAGCGCGGCTGCCCGACTGACTTCATCACATTCCACAGCGCGCCGTACACGCCGCCTGAGACGACCGACAAAGTCCGCGGCATCGCCGGATTCCTGAACGGCTGGCAGATTCACGGCAAGCTCCATTTATGCAACCTCGCGCCGCTCCAGAAGCTGATCCGGGACTTCTGCACCGAACGGTTCCGCACCGTGCTCTACCGCCGCGCCATGCTGCGGATCGCCGAACAGGTCGCCAGGCAGACCGACTGCCGCGCGCTGGTCACCGGCGAAGCGGTCGGGCAGGTCGCTTCGCAGACGCTGGTCAATATGAATACGATCAACCGGGCGATCGACATGCTCGTGCTGCGGCCGCTGGTCGGAACCGACAAGCTCGAAACCATCCGGATCGCCGAAATGATCGGCAGCTACGACCTGTCCAACACGCAGGTGCCGGACAGCTGCACGGTTTTCGCCCCCTCCTCGCCCGCCACCGCGACACCGGAATCCCTGGCCGAAGCGGAAGAGCGGAAAATCCCGGATTATCCGGCCGTATTGGAAAAAATAATCGCAGATATCGAAACAATCGCTTGAAATTTGCCGAAGCATGGATTAACTTTCAGTCAAGGATGATTTTACTGTCTGCATTATACAGGAGATGTAACTTTGGCCAGAGATACGGAATATATTCTCGAACTCCTTGTGGAGTACGGAATGGTTACCCGGGAACAGGTCGCAAGAGCCCGGGAGGAGGCGGAAGCCTCCGGCGGAACACTCGATCCGGTGGAATGCCTGAAGAAAGACGGCTCGGTGCGGGAACAGGATCTGCTCGCGATGCTCGCGCAGCAGTACGGAATGGAAGTCCTCGACCTCAACAGCTATGAAATCCCCCCGGAAATTCTTGAGTGCCTGACCCCCGAGGTGGCGTCGCGCTACAAGGTCGTCCCGGTCATGAAACACGACGACGTGCTGACCATCGCGATGAGCGACCCGACTGACATGGAGACGCTCGACGCGCTCCGTTACCTGCTCGGCACCGAAGTCGATGCGATGGTCGCAAGCAAATCGCAGATCGATGCGATCCTCGACCGCCATTACCGTACCGGCGCCGACAGCGTGGAAGGCTACCTGCAGGAGATGACCGAAGACGCCGATCTCGACACGGAGCTGGTCAGCAACATCGGCCAGGCCGAATCGCTGGACGATGAAAACGCGCCGATCATCCGCCTCGTGACCCAGCTCATCATCGACGCCTTCAAGATGAAAGCGTCGGACATCCACCTCGAGCCGATGGAGAAGCGCTACCGGGTCCGTTACCGCATCGACGGCGCGCTCCGCGAGGTCGAGGGACCGCCGAAATACATGCAGGCGAACTTCACCAGCCGCGTGAAGATCATGGCGCGGCTCGACATCACCGAGAAACGGATTCCGCAGGACGGCCGCATCCAGGTCACCGTAGGCGACCGCGACATCGACTTGCGCGTATCGTCGGTGCCGACCGTTCACGGCGAATCGATCGTCATGCGTATTCTCGATAAATCGAGCATCCAGCTCGACGTGCCGAAACTCGGCTTCTACGCCGACGACCTCGAAATCGTGAACCGGATCATCAGTCTGCCGGACGGCATCTTCCTGGTGACCGGCCCGACCGGTTCCGGCAAAACCACGAGTCTCTACGCGTTCCTGAACACGATCAACACGACCAGCCGCAAAATCATCACGGTGGAGGACCCGGTCGAATACCAGCTCTCCGGCATCAACCAGGTGCAGGTGGACCGGCATGTGGAGATGACCTTTGCGGCGGCGCTGCGCTCGATGCTGCGCCAGGCGCCGAACATCATCATGGTCGGCGAGATCCGCGACCTCGAAACCGCCGAAATCGCCATCAACGCCGCTCTGACCGGCCACCTCGTATTCAGTACGCTGCACACGAACGACGCGCCGGGCGCCATCACCCGACTCGTGGATATGGGGGTCAAGCCGTTCCTGGTGGCGACCGCGCTGCGCGCCGTCATGGCCCAGCGGCTGCTGCGCCGGATCTGTCCGAACTGCAAGGCGCCCTATACGCCGACCGCGACGGAAATCCGCATGCTCGGGCTTTCGCCGGAATATCTCGAGAACCATCAGTTCTACAAGGGCAAGGGGTGCGACCGCTGTGGCCGCACCGGTTACAAGGGACGTATCGGCATCTATGAAATTTTCCAGATCACGGAAGACATCGGCAAACTGATCTTCGCCAACGAACCCACCGGCGTGATCCGCGACGCCGCCCGGCGCAACGGCATGCGTTCTCTGCGCGACGACGCGATGCGCAAGGCGGCCGCGGGCATTTCGACGCTGGAAGAGGTGATCTTCGTGACGCTGATGGATGAAAATTAATTTCGAGATGGTGTAATTATGCTGGATATTGAAAATTCTGCCCTGATCGACCTGCTGAAAACCGACTACGCCCCCGGCAATCCCGGCCTTCGGGAACAGCTGGACGAGGTGGCCGAAGAGGTCGAGCGCAGCGGCAAGCCGGTGATGGAGATCATCGAAAACTACGGCCTCTTCTCCCGGGCCGACCTGCTTCAGGTCATCGCGAACAGTCTCGGTTCGTACGTCTGGGACCCGCGGTCCGCGGATGTAAAAAAAGAGGTCATCGCGAGCATCGACACGAATACCGCGCGCAGCTACGGCGTGATTCCGGTGGCGCTCGAAGACGACACGCTTCACCTGGCGATGCGCAATCCGCTCGATTACCAGACGGTCGAATCGCTGCGTTTCATCCTCGGCAAGAACATCCTGCCGGTGGCGGTCGATCCGGATATGTTCGACTCAGAGCTCGAACGCTATTATCCGGAAGAGGTCGATTCGGTGGCCGATATCATCGCCGAGCTCGGACCGAGCCAGCTGCTCGAAGATTCGACGAAATCCGACGAGGAGCGCGCGAACGACGCACCGATCGTGAAATTCGTCGACGTGGTCATGCAGCAGGCGATCAAAGACAAGGCATCGGACATCCACTTCGAGCCGTTCGAAAAGGAGTTCCGCATCCGTTACCGTGTGGACGGCGCGCTCTATGAGATGCCGCCGCCGCCGAAGAGCCTGGCGATTCCGGTCATCAGCCGCGTGAAAATCATCTCAGGGCTCAACATTTCCGAACGCCGCCGTCCGCAGGACGGACGTATCCAGCTGAAGTTCCAGGGGCGTCCGGTTGACCTGCGCGTATCGTGCCTGCCGACCAGTTACGGCGAATCGGTCGTGCTCCGCGTGCTCGACCGGACGGTCGTGAACCTGCAGCTCGATTCGCTCGGCATCGGGCAGGACGTGCTCGACAAGCTGCGCGAGATGATCCACCTGCCGAACGGCATTCTGCTGGTGACCGGCCCGACCGGCTCCGGCAAGACGACGACACTCTATTCCGCGCTCGGCGAGGTCAATACGGTTGAGGACAAGCTCCTGACGGCGGAAGACCCGGTCGAATACGACATTGAAGGGATTGTTCAGGTACCGATCAACGACGCGGTCGGCATGACGTTCCAGCGGGCGCTGCGTGCGTTCCTGCGCCAGGACCCCGACCGGATTCTGGTCGGCGAGATCCGCGACTTCGAAACCGCCCAGATCGCCATCGAAGCGTCGCTGACCGGCCACTTCGTGTTCAGCACGCTGCACACCAACGATTCGGCCAGCACCGTCACCCGTCTGGTCGACATGGGGGTCGAGCCGTTCCTGATCTGTTCCTCGCTGGCCGGCATTCTCGCCCAGCGTCTCGTGCGCCGGGTCTGCAAGAACTGCAAGACCTACTACGTGCCGAGCGACAGCGACCTGGAGCGCCTCGGAATCGACCGCAGCGTGGTCGGCGACCACAAGTTCTGCTACGGCCGCGGCTGCCCGAACTGCAACCATACCGGCTATAAAGGCCGGAAAGCGCTGACCGAGCTTCTCGTGGTGAACAACGAAATCCGTGAAATGATCGCGAACGAGGCTCCGGCCAACCACCTGCGCGAAAAAGCGCGGGAGCTCGGCATGCGGACCTTGCGCGAAGACGGCCTCGCCGCCGTGATGAACGGTGAGACAACCGTGGACGAAGTCGTTCGTTACACTTAATATAAGATTTCTCAGAACTATATCAATCCGGAGAAGATAAAATGCCGCAATTCACTTACACAGCGATGGATGCGTCCGGCAAGGAGCAGAAGGGCAAGACGACCGCCGCTTCCGAAGACGCCGTTGCCGCAGAGTTGAAGAGCAAGGGAATGTTCCCAACGATGATCAAGCAGGTCGGCGGGGCGAAGAATGTCAAGAAAACCGGCTCGAAGAAAAAGAAGAGCGCCCTCAACATGACCATCGGCGCGGTCAAGATCAAACGCAAGGATCTGACCGTGGTCACGCGTCAGCTGGCGATTCTGCTGAGCGCGGGGCTGCCGCTGATCCGCTCGCTCCGCACACTTGAAAAGCAGTCGAAAAACGCCGCAGTCAAACAGATTCTCGGCCGGACCGCCGAAACGGTCGAAGGCGGCTCGACCTTCGCCGAAGCGCTCGCGCAGCATCCGAAATCGTTCGACAAGCTCTATTTGAACATGGTGCGCGCCGGCGAGGCCTCCGGTGCGATGGAGACGATTCTGGACCGTCTCGCGAGCTTCATGGAGAAGGCGTCACGCATTTCCGGCAAGGTGAAGTCGGCCATGATCTACCCGTCGGTGGTTCTGACCATCGCCATCGGCGCGGTGATCGGCCTCATGATCTTCATCGTGCCGAACTTCACGAAAATCTTCGCGGAGCTGCTCGAAGGCGAGCCGCTGCCCGGCATCACGGTGTTCGTCATCGACGTCAGCAATACGATGGTGCAGCAGTGGTGGTGGTATCTGGCAGGCATCATCGGCATCATCATTCTATATAAGATAACCGTGCAGATACCGGCCGGGAAATACGGAGTGGACTGGGTCAAGTACAATATGCCGCTGTTCGGGCCGATTATTTCAAAGACGGCGATTTCCCGGTTCGGCCGTACGCTCGGCACTCTGATGGCGTCCGGCGTGCCGGTGCTGTCGGCGCTCTCCATCGTGAAGGAGACTTCCGGCAACGAAGTCGTCGCGAAAGGCATCCAGAAGGTGCACGACGCAGTGAAGGAGGGCGAAGGCATCGCGGCCCCGCTTTCGGCGACCAAGATCTTTCCGGAGATGGTGATCTCCATGGTGGAGGTCGGCGAGGAGACCGGCAAACTGCCGGAGATGCTCGACAAGATTGCGAATACCTACGACGAAGAGGTCGACAACGCGGTGAGTGCGCTGACCTCGATGATCGAGCCTCTGATGATCGTCGGCCTCGCCGTGATCGTCGGCGGCATCGTCGTCGCGCTGTTCGCGCCGCTGGTAAAGATCATCGAAAAGATGAGCTGACACGGCAAAAAGGATCAATCCGGTATTTCAACGCCCCCCGGCTCCGGGGGGCGCTTTATTCCGTAACGGGAGGGAAAGTTCGTTATGCTGCATCATGTCTATGCCGTCATCATGGCGGGCGGCAGGGGAGAACGCTTCTGGCCGCAGAGCCGGAGCTGCCGCCCGAAGCAGTTCCTGCAGCTTCTCGGTGAAGGCACCATGATCGAGCAGACGGTGGAACGGCTGAAGCCGCTGCTGCCGGCGGAACATATCCTGGTCCTCACGAACTGCGAATATGTGGATACGGTCCGCATGCTGCTGCCGTCGCTCCCCGGAGAAAACATCATCGGAGAACCGGCGGCCCGCGACACGGCGCCCTGCGCCGCCCTGGCGGCCGGAATCGTAAAAGCGCGCGGCGGGGAAGATGCAGTCATGATCCTGCTGCCGGCCGATCACGTCATCGAACGGGCGAACGATCTGGTTTCGGTGCTGGCGGATATCACGGATTTTCTGGAACGGAGGCCGGAATGGATCTGCACCATCGGCGTCAGGCCGACAGAGCCGGCCACGGCTTACGGCTACATCCGGTGCGGGGAGCTGCTGGAGCTGGCCGGGGAGACCCGGCTCTGCCGGAGCCTCGGCTTCCGCGAGAAGCCGGATCTCGCTACGGCGGAAGAGTTCCTGAAGGCTGGAAACTACCGTTGGAATTGCGGGATGTTCCTGTTCCGCATAAAAGCGTTCGAGCTCGAACTCAAGCGGCAATGCCCGGAGCTGGCCGACATGCTCGGACAGATTTGTGAACTCAGCCGGTCCGGAAAACTGGCGGAAGTGCTGCCGGAGCTCTTCTGCCGTCAGAAAAAGCTCTCCATCGATTACGCGGTCATGGAAAAAGCAGAGCATATGGCCGTGGCTGAATGCCGGTTCGACTGGGATGACATCGGCAGCTGGACGGCATTGCGCAATCACCTGACCGCCGACAGCGACGGAAACGTAGCGACTGGTCTTTTCGCGGAAATCGACTCGCACAATCTGATCGTTTCGGGGCGCCCGGATCACCTGATTGCAGCGATCGGAGTCGATGATCTCGTCATTGTGTCGACGTCGGATGCGACGCTTGTCTGCCATGCCGGGCAGGCACAGCGGATCAAGGAGTTGTTGAGCTCATTCGGCCTGCGTCCGGAACTTCATCCGTTTCAGTGAGGTGTGGTTTTGACCGTCATCCTGAACATCGGCAACACATACAGCCGCGCGGCACTATGGAACGGAAGCGCGTTCGAATTTCTGCCGCGCATCGAAACCGTGCGACTGACATCGGCAGCCCTGCCGGCCGGGATGCCGGTCGTCGCGGCCACAGTAGTGCCGGAACTGAAGCAGCGCCTGGCAGGTGCGGATATCCGTTTTATCGATTCCCGCCATTGCGGCTGCCTGGTCGATTTCACGCAGGTCGACACATCGACGCTCGGAGCGGACCGGGTTGCCAATGCGATTGCGCTGGCGGCGTTCCACCCGCTGCCGGCGATTGCGGTCGACTGCGGAACGGCGATCACGCTTGAAGTGGTCGATGCGGAGCGGATTTTTCGCGGCGGAGCGATTGCACCCGGCCGGAGACTGATGCGGCACGCACTCGCAGCAGGAACCGCGCAGCTGCCGGAAGTTCCGTTTTCGACTGAACTGCCGGATCGAATCGGCAACGGTACGATGGAGTCGATCCGGTTCGGTGTGGATCGCGGAGCGATCGGGCTGGTCCGTGAGCTGGTCGAGACCGCCGCGAAGCCGTACGGCGGACTTGATTCGGTAACCGTGATTGCGACCGGAGGAGACGCCGCATTTTTCGCGGCGGCGCTGCCGTTCCTGCAGCTGGCGCCGGATGAATTCACCCACCACGGAATTCGCCTCGCCGCTGCGGAATAAAGTCGAAACAATCGCGCGCCTGCAAACTTACCGACAGGGGGAGGCGCGCCCCTTCTGGGGCGCGGTCTTTCTGCACATTCGCGCAGCAGACCGTGCGGGCTCCCCGTCCGAATCTTCGATTCGGTTTGTGAGCTGGTCGTTCCGCCCGCAGCTTGCCTCCGGCGGCCGGGGCGCTTCGCCCCCGATCCCCAGACCGGCAGGGTGCCGGCGCCGACGGCGGCTTCGCCGCCTTGACTTTTACTTCATTATCTTTACGGTCAGCTTCTGCATCGTTCCGCCCGCAGACTGCCTCCGGCGTCCGGGGCGCTTCGCCCCCGGACCCCAGACCGGCAGGGTGCCGGTGCCGACGGCGGCTCCGCCGCGTTGCAATTCCGGTCAACCATGATTGACCGGAGCCGCGAACCTTGTTAAAATGCGAGCTATCAATGTTGCAGACTGGGGGAGGCGCGCCCCTTCCGGGGCGCGGTCTTTTTGCGCATTCGCGCAACAGACCGTGCGTGCTCCCCGTCCGAATCTTCGATTCGGTTTGTGAGCTGGTCGTTCCGCCCGCAGGCAGCCTCCGGCGGGGGGGGGGGGGGGCCCCCCCCCCCCCCCCCCCCCCCGGGGGCGGGGGGCCCCGCGCGCCGCC
>NZ_VUNS01000021.1 GCF_009695545.1 Victivallis lenta
TTCCGGCGGAGATGAAACAATTCAGGCTTGCGAGAAATGCCCGGTCTTCCGCAATGCTGCGCCCGCGGGTGGTCAGATAGCCGCCGGTAATCATGCTGTTCATCCCGGCAAGCATCAGGAGGCCCTGAAAGTCTTTCATCGTCGTTTCGCGTCCGGCGGCGAATTTCAGCATCTTCGCGGGGGTGACCAGCCGGAATATCGCAAATGACTTGGCGACATCGGCAACCTTCATTTTTCTGCCGGGTGTCGCCGTCACCGGACGGCACGCTGCACACGGAAATTCCGGAAGGCATTCCGGCGATTTCGCCGGGACAGTCCCGGGGTATCTGTCTGCAGAATATTCAGATGCCGCCGCCGTTCCGGACTTCGGAACGTTTTGCGAGACGTTCGAGCATGTCGCTGCGGTAAGCTGCCGGAATCTTCTGCTGAAGCGCCTTGATTTCCGGCTGCCGGAACAGAGCGGTGCGGTCGTATCGACGCGAAATTCGGTTTTCCTCGTCGGCGATAATCCGCCCGGGGGAGCTGGAGAATACCACGAGCCGCGTTCCCAGATAAAGGGCCTCGTCGATGTCGTGCGTCACGAAAATCACCGTCCGCCGTTTTCCGGCATCACGGTGCAGATTGCGCACCAGCTCCTGCAGGAGCGCCCGGTTTACCGGATCCAGCGCGCCGAACGGCTCGTCCATCAGCAGAATCCCGGAGGGGGACGCCAGCGCCCGCGCGATTGCCGCCCGCTGGCGCATTCCGCCGGACAGCGCCTCCGGATACTGGCCGAAAGAACCGCCCAGTCCCACGGTTTCGAGATACGACTCCGCCAGCGCCTTTACCTCCTTCCGGTTTTTATCCGGATATGCGGCATGCAGTGCCAGCGTCAGATTCGCACCGGTCGTCATCCAGGGAAAGAGCGAATAATCCTGAAAGACCACGGAACAATGGCGATCCGGCCCGTCGACTGGTTCGCCGTCGATCCGGATTTCTCCGGCCGACGGCCGTTCCAGCCCGGCAAGCAGCCGTAAAAGCGTCGATTTTCCGCAGCCGGATTGTCCGAGAATACAGAGAAATTCGCCGTTTTCGATGTTCAGGTCAATTCCCTGAAGGATCGTCTTCGAATCATAGGAAAAATCAATATGCCTGCATTCAATCATGTATATTCCTCCGGTAACGCAGCAGCCTGCGCTCCAGTTTGTTGAAAAGCCACATCAGCGAAGTGACGACGATTCCGATAAAGAGGATGCCGACGATCACCCGTCCGTAATCCGCGAAGTCGGAAAAGTTCTTCACATACCAGCCGAGTCCCTCGGTCGCGCCGATCAGCTCGGCGGCGGTCAGCAGGAGAAAACTGAAAATCAGCCCGAGCGAAGCGCCGGTCAGGATCGACGGCATCGCTCCCGGCAGCAGAATCCGGAAAAAGAACACGCTCCTTTTCAAGTGGAGCATTCTGGCTGAATCCAGCAGGGAATCCGGAATCGTCACCACTCCGGAAACCGTATTGACGAAAACCGGCCAGAACGCCCCCGACCAGATCACGAAGATCGAAGCCGAACGGAAACTCGGCAGAAGCGCAATCGCATACGGAATGTAGACGATCGGGGGAATTGCGCCCAGCACGCGGGAAAACGGTTCCGCTGCGGCGCGCAGCCTGCGGGAGCTTCCCACGGCGATTCCGGCCGGAATCGCCGTCACGAGGGCGAGCCCGTAGGCGGAACCGAGCAGATAGGAAGAAGAGAGCAATCCCCTGAACATATCGCCCAGTTCCGCGAAGAACAGTTCGAGAATCGCCGCCGGCGGGGGAAACAGCACCGGGTCGGCAAGTTGGAAATTCGCACTGGCCAGCTGCCAGACCAGCAGAACCGCTTCGATTACAGTGGCGGAATCGATCACGGCGTTGCACTTCTCCTCCCGCCGGGCAAGCCGGGCGCGTACTGCCGCGACGGCCGGCAGCGCGAGAGCGAGCAGCGCAAGCGGATAATCCCGGTTTCCCAGTGCGGCCGCAAACAGCGCGAGGCTTATGACTGCGAGCAGATATTTCATGACCGATTCCGCTCCCCGTTTCAATTGTTCGCTTTGAAGAAGGCATCCATTTCCCGGTATACCGGATCGTCGGGCCACCGTTTCAGCACTTCATCCAGCGCTTCGCGGTAAATCGATGTATCGATATGGCGGCTGATGTCGACCCGGTTTTCCGGCAGGTAGCCGATCTCGTTCATCGTATTCCAGAAATCCACGGTTCCCTTTTTCAGGGGATCGGGGTTGGAGTCGAAGGTATGATCGGTATAGGTGTCCGCGCGGACAATGCCGGGGTCCAGCTTGAAACTGCCGGCGAATATCTTCACGGTTTCCTCCTGATTCTCCCGGTAAAATCTGTACGCCCGGATTTCCGCGACCAGGTACCGCTTGTAGATTTCCCGTTTCGCCTTCAGGTCCTTTGTATTGGCGATCAGCCGGCAGCAGGTGTAAGCGGGCTGGAAATCGGCGATGTAATTCGACACCACAAGACCGTAATTCTTTTTCGCCAGCGAAAAGTGCGGGCTGAATACGATCCCTGCATCCACCGCGCCCTTCCGGACGGCTTCCACCACGGCGCCCTGGCCGCCGAATTCAATGATTTCAAGATCTTTGTAAGGATCGACCCCGGCCTTCTTCAACGCTCCGCGGAAGATCACATCGCCGGTGGAGAGCTTGCCGAGGCCGACTCTTGCCCCCTTGAAGTTCGCAAGATTCCGGAACTTCCCGGCATTCTCCGGCTTGACGATGATCGCCTGACCGCCGATCATCATGCCGCCGAAGACGGTGAAGTCGACTCCTCGGGCGATGAAAAGCAGCGGCGCCGCCGTGCCGAAGGTCCCGACATCAAGTTTTTTCGCCCGGACCGCTGCGCACCCTTCCGCAGTGGTATTGAACTGAAACAGATCGGCATCAATTCCTTCTTCGGCGAAAAAGCCTTTTTCCCGGGCGATGAAGTGCAGTCCGTGCGCCGGTTCCGCCAGATAGCCGACCCTGACCTTGTCTGCGGCGAACGTCCCCGAAGCCGTGAGAGCCAGAATTGCCGAAAGAGTGATTTGGAAAATGTTGTTCATGTTGAAACTCCTTGATTTTTTTCAGATTATTCAATTGTGTCGGAATCAATTCCGTACTGTTCAAACCCGAGATTGTTGAGCGGATTCCGCACGCCGGCACGGACGTCCTCGACGATTTTGCCGACATTGGCCTGGATCTCCGTCGGCACAGGATCGAACGGCGTACTGTATTCCGCGCTCGCCAGAATCACGATCTGCGACTTCTTGGTCGATTCGCTTTCGGTCGAGAACAGCCAGCCGAGCAGCGGAAGGTCTTTCAGGAGCGGCACTCCCGCGACACCTCGGACGACGTCGAACTTCTTCAGGCCGCCGATCACGAAATTCTTGCCGCTGTTGCCGATCTGCACTTCCGTTTCGATTTCGGACTTGTTCAGACGCGGTTCCCCGCTGGAATCCCAGCCGATCAGCGAAACGCTCTCCGCATGGAGCTTCAGAGTGGTGCTGTTGGCCGTGACGATCGGCTCGACGAGATCAAGCGAAAAACGAAACCCTTCTCCGACTTTGGTGATCTGCTGCTGCCCCTTCCGGATTTCGAGTTTTCCTGCGTCCGGCACATCCGGTTCGCCTGCGAACGGCGCCGGCAGCCTGCCGGTGTTGCCGGGTTCGATTTTTTGCGACACGTCGTCATAGAACAGGCCGGAACCGACATTGATTGAGGTTGTGGTGCGGTTTTTGGCATTCAGCACGCCGCTGGTCAGCACCCGCGCTTTGCCGCGGCTGGTCAGAAAATCGATGTACTTGCTGTTCCACTTCGGATTGAAATTGAAGAATTCCGTTTTGCTGGAGCCGGAGTTGTTCACTCCCGCGCCGAACGTGGAAGCCCAATTGCTGCGGAAACGCCCTCCGGCGGAAAAGAAATCCGCGCCGTCGTTGTTTTTCCAGCTCTGAAAATCCAGGCCGATCCTGTCGTCGTTTTCCGCGAAGATTTCGACCACTTTGTAGCGGAAACGGATCTCCGGGATCGGGCGGTCATATTGCGCAAGCATATTGCTGATATGTTTCCATGACCAGAAAGGAGCCGCGACAAACAGCGCGTTAAGTCCGCCGTCGACGATCAGTTTGTCCACACCGTTGTCGAATTCCACATCAATCGCCGAGACGCCCACTTCCGAAACCATTTTCTTCAAAGTCGCCGCCGAATTGATCTTCGGGAAGTAGATGAATTTCGGACGGCCGCTGGAAGCGGTCAACCCCGGCTGGTCAAGCCGTTCCACCAGTTTGTCGATGCTCTCTCCGTAACCGTCGTCCTCAAACCGGCAGGCTTCCGCCGAGACGATCAGCAGCTTGCGCCCATTGTTGAATTTGAGCGCAGCGACGCTCGGCTGATTCTGATCCACGCGCTTGGCGTTGATAATGGCGTTCAGATACCAGCGCAGTCCGTAGGGATCCGCATGTTTGAGTTCGTAAGTTCTGGTAATGACGTACGGGTCGTTGTTGTCGCGGATAAAATGGATCGCTTTCGTCCCGTCCTTGACTTCCAGCCGCAGCTGCGCCTGCACGCTGCTGCTGCCGTAACCGGCGCTGGGGGCGTTGAAATCGGCTTTGGGCTTACCGGGAATCTGCTCCGGCACGAGATTGATCGTTTCGGCCGCCGTCAGAACGGAAGCGGGAAAAAGTGCGGCCAGAAGGAGAAATATCTTGTTGTTCATGAAGTAAACCTTTCGGAAAATCAGTTGAGTTCTTCCGCAACGACTTCCGGACTGACCGGAGGAGTCGGCAGAAGTTCGGGGTGGACCAGACGGGCTTCGGCTGTGACGATGATGTAGCTTTTCTCTTTCAGCGTGGTGGTCGTGCCGAACAGATATTTGAGCACCGGAATCCGTGAGAGAAACGGGATGCCGATCGTTTGTTCGACATCGGTCTCTTTCACATAGCTGCCGAGCAGTTTCTCCTGCTTGAAGCCAAGTGTCAAAGCTCCGTCAATCCGTGCGTAATTGCTGAGTTCATCTCCGCGATTGTTGCGTTCCACAACACTGTTCACTCCGAGGTTGTAGGAGAAAATCACTCCGCCGGTTCTGTTGTTTTCATAAAAATCCCCGGTTGCAGGCACCATGCCGATGGAATCCACTTCACCGGTCTGTGTTCCGAAGCAGATCACCGGATTGGTGATTTTGAGCGCGACTGCCGGAGTTCCATTTTGGTCAGCCACGACATCGGTTCGGTCGTCATCATCCTTTTTGAGGTTCTGGTAGCTCGGCGTCAACTCTGCATAATAGGTGCGCGTGACATCGCTGCCGTCGCCGTAAAGCGGCGTATTGAGAAAGGTCAGGTCCGCATTGGAAACCAGCCGGGCATTGCCGGATTGCTGAAGCAGCCGGACGAAACTCAAATCGAACTGCGGCGCGGTGAAGAATCCGCCGTAACTCCAGTTCGTGGAAAAATTTTTTGCCAGATCGGCGAACTGTTTCGCTCCGTTGAGGAGTTGCAGGACCGCTTCGTTGGAGAAAACCTTTCCGGCATCATATCCGGCGGCAAACAGATTCAACCCCGGTCCGTTTTTCCATGCCAGATAGTCCACGCCGATGTCGCGCAGTTTGCTTTCGCGCACCTCATAGTAGTTCAAACGCAGATTCACCTGCGGCACCGGGCGGTCCAGCCGCTGTACCCAGGCGAGAATCGCCTTGGCGGAAGCCACATCATCTTTCCAGTAGATCGTATTGGTTTCCGCATTGAGATAGGCCGCGCCGATGCCCGTGCGCAAAGCGCCATTGATGATGTTGACGATATCCTGCGCCGCCCGGTAACGCGGCGTGTAGCTGATGCGGGTCACGCCGGTGCCTTCGATCACGGAGCCGAACTCGTCAAGCTTGCCAGGCTGGTCGATTTTTGCGATCAGGTCGTCGATCAGCGGGATGATTTCCGGGCCGGAGGAAACGATCAGCCAGTTCTTTTTTGCCGAAAAGTAGTTGACCCGTTCGACCCGCGACTGCGAGTCGTAACGCTTGACCGCGTTCTCGACAAAGGGACGGATATCGGTCGCCTTGACGTATTTGAGTTCATAGATTTTGCTTGTAATGCCGGTTTGGGCGTCATCCTGAATCAGGCGGATCTGCCGCACCTCGTCAGGCGCGTTTTTTCTGCCGGCAAACGCCGGAGACTGTCCGAAGGCGGAGACGGAAAAGCCCGCCGCCAATATGATATGGAAAATACTGTTGTTCATGGTGGTTCCTCATCGGGAAACGCTTCACTCCGAGAGCGGAGAAGCGTGAATTGATCCGGTCATAAAAAACGGACCCGGCACGGGTCCGATTCTGTCGGCTGCGATGCTGTCTCAGCGGCGACATCGGTCCGGCATTCGGCTCATGCGGCGCATCCGGCGGAGCACGGGAGTCATTTTCCCCGTAAAACGGCAGGTTCCGGCGGTATCCGGTAATGAAATGAAACGGTTCGTTTTCATCATCTCCTTTCCGACGATAATGAATTTCGTCATGATATCAAAGAAAACCAAAGCCGATGACTCGGCTTTTGCCATTCACGGGAGCAATCAGCGCGCGAAACAGAATCTCCTGTTCGATGGCGGAACTGTCGCTGCCGGTTCTGCGGAAGCAGACTTTCCAGACCAGTGTTTTCAGAACCGGAGTTTTCAATTCCCCGCGGTATTCGAAAGAGCGGATGGTTCCCAGCGTGTTCCGCAGCTGCAGGAGCGATTGCGAGAATGCCTCCGGTGTAAATTCCTTCTGAAGATTTTCCGCGAGGACCTCTTTCAGCAGTTCATAATTTTCTTCCTGAAAGGCTCTCAGCGCGGCATCTCCGCATTGAAGCGCGGCGCTCCGGTCATGTTCTCCGCCGGAAGCGGGATTTTTTTCTGTTTCCGCCGGGATTTGAGCACACCCGGCAACAAAGACGGCCGCTGCCAGCAGCACCGCCTGAAATCGGGCAATTCGGATGATTTGCTTTTTCATAGGGGCTCCTTCGGTGCTGCAGTATTAATCACTACTGTTTTGGTTGATTTTGTAAAATACATCATATTTGCATGTTTTCAAGTTTTAAAATCTAAAAATATCTATTTTTTTAATATTCACAATTGTAAAGGTAGTGTTTATGGTCGGGGCTTCCTCTTTCCGAATCTCATTTCGAACCGCTCATGCATTCTTCTGAAAACTCAAGCTGCCTTCGTCTGCGGCAGCCGAACCGGACGATAGTTTCCCGGCATCACCTTCTTCTTTACTTGCCGTTTCTTTCACAATTCTGTAATGCAGGAAGCATTCCCTGAACAAATTTGTTCAGGCCGGACGCTTTTCTTCCGCCGGTTCACGCTCATTTCGCCGGCTGGCACGGGATTTGCTGATGGGGTGGCACGGGAGTCCGATATGTTTCATCACTCCCGCAGCAATCTTTAAGCAAGGAGAGTATGACATGAAATGGTTCAGACATTTTCTACTGACGGCGACGGCCGTGGTCGCGGCCGCCGTGTCCGCCGCCGATGAACCGGTATTGCGCATCGGTTACAGCGACTGGCCGGGCTGGACCGCATGGGAGATCGCCGACAAGAAGGGGTTTTTCGCAAAACACGGCGTCAACGTGAAGCTGGAATGGTTCGAATACGGCCCGCAGATGGATGCGTTCGCAGTGGGACGGATCGATGCGGCAGGCATCTCCAACGGCGATGCGATGGTGCTCAACGCCTCCGGCGCACGCAACATCATCATCATGATCAACGATTATTCCAACGGCAATGACAAGATCGTCGGCGCGCCCGGCATCGGTTCGATCAGAGAGCTGAAGGGCAGGAAGATCGGCGTCGAAATCGGCTGTCTGAGCCACATGCTGCTGATGAACGCGCTCGCGAAGAACGGCATGACGGAAAAAGATGTGACGCTGGTCAACATGCCGACCCACCAGGCGGCGCAGACTCTCGCCTCCGGCGACGTTGCGGCGATCGTCGCGTGGCAGCCGAATTCCGGGGCGGCGCTCGAACTGGTCAAAGGTTCCCGGGAACTTTACACCAGCGCCGACGAACCCGGCATCATCTACGACACGCTGGCGGTTTCGGCGGAGAGTTTGCTGAAACACCGCGCCGAGTGGAGCAAGGTCGTCGCGGCGTGGTATGACGTAATCGACTACCTGAACGATCCGGCCAACCGGGACGAAGCGATGAAAATCCTGGCCGCGCGGGTCGGCGTGACGCCGGAAAAATATGCGACCTATATGAAGGGGACCCGGTTTCTGACCGCCGGCGAGGCGATGAAAATCTTCCGCAAGGCGGACGGTTTCGGTTCGGTCTACGGTTCCAGCGCGATTACAGACAAGTTCTTCGTCGACAACAAAATCTATAAAGAGAACGTAAACATCTCCCGCTGCATCGACCCGAGTTTCACCCGGGCGTACCTGAAGGGGAAGAAATAACCGGTTCGGGGAGGCGATTATGACTTTGCGGCAAGGATGCTTCGCCATCCGCAAAAAACTGACCCGGCGACAGGAAGGGACGCTTCTGGTGCTGTCGTTCGTGCTGCCGCTCGCATTGTGGGCGGCGGTCAGCTACACTCCCTTCCTCTATCATCCGGACATGCGGATCACGGATGCGGGCGACAGCCTGCTCTGCGCGCCCGGCGACCGGATCGACCGTTCGGGGTTCGAGCGGGAAAACAAGGCGATTCTCGAAAACGGCGGCGTCCCGATGCGGGGCGTCCGGGCCAATCCGGCCTGGCTGCCCGCGCCGCACGAGGTGGCGGCCGCGCTGGTGACCGCATTCAAGACGCCGCCGCGGCGCGACGGGGAGCCGTGGTTCCATCAGAGCATCGCGCACAGCATCCGGGTGGTGTTCCTCGGGTTCCTGCTGTCGTCGCTGCTGGGAGTGCCGCTCGGCATCCTGTGCGGGGCGTTCCCGTTCTTCGAGCGGCTGTTCGAGCCGGTGGTGGAATTCATCCGCTACTTTCCGGCCCCGGTTTTTGCTACTCTGGCGGTCGCAATTCTCGGGATCAACGATGCGCCGAAGGTCGCGATCATCGTGATCGGCACCTTTTTCCAACAGCTGCCGATGATCGCCAATACCACGCGGCAGGCCGATCCGGCGCTGATCGAAGCGGCCCAGACGCTCGGAGCAGGCCGCAAGCGCATTCTGATGCGGGTGGTCATCCCGTCGGTGCTGCCGAAACTCTACAAGGACATGCGCATCCTGCTCGGCTGGGCGTGGACCTATCTGATCGTCGCGGAGGTGGTCGGCACCACGACCGGCATCAGCTGGTTCATCACCCAGCAGGCCAAATACCGGAATTTCGCGAACGTCTACGCGGCGATCGTGATCATCGGCTGCATCGGCCTTGCCTGCGACATGTTCCTCGCGTGGTTCGCAAAACAAATTTTTCCGTGGGAGGCCGGCTGCCGGACCCGGCTCTACCGGATCTTCGCGGAGGTCTTCGGTCCCCGCGACCAGGTGTTCAGCTTCACCCTGAAAAAACATTCGCCGGAAAACGTGGAGGAGTAATCATGGAACCATTGCCCGACTACAAGCAAATGACTCCCGAGGTGCGCGACCGTTTCGTCCGGCTGAAGCGGCGTCCGGTAATCATGGAGGGAATCCGCGTATGCAAGGAGTTTCCCGCCTCTGACGGCCCCCGGACGGTCCTGAAGGATGTCAGTTTCCGGCTGCGCCACCGCGAATTTCTTTCGATCATCGGTCCCTCCGGCTGCGGCAAATCGACGCTGATCCGGATCCTGGCCGGACTTGAAACCGCGACTTCCGGAGAAATCCTGCTGGACGGCAAAGCGGTCACGAAACCGGGCGCGGAGCGCGGAATGGTGTTTCAGAAATACACCCTGTTCCCGTGGCTGACGGTCTGCCGGAACGTGATGTTCGGCCTTGAAACCGCCGGTTACAGCCGCGACGGCGCCGAAAACATGGCGCTGCAATGGCTGGACATCATCGGTCTGGAAAAATATGCGGACTACTACCCCGGCCAGCTTTCCGGCGGCATGCAGCAGCGTGTCGCGATCGCCCGCGCCCTTGCGCCCCAGCCGCGGGTGCTGCTGATGGACGAACCCTTCGGCGCACTGGATGCGCAGACCCGCGCCCAGATGCAGAACTACCTGCTGGAGGTCTGGCACAACATCGACATCACGGTCATTTTCGTGACCCACGACCTCGACGAGGCAGTCTATCTGTCGGACCGGATTCTGGCGTTGAAAGCGAATCCGGGCGAGGTCAACGAAGTGATCGAAGTGCCGGTTCCCCGGCCGCGCGCCCCGGACATGCTGCTGTCGCCGGAGTTTCAGGCGACGCGGCGCCACATCGACGAACTGATCAACCCGAACCGCCGGGCGCAGAAGCCCGACTTCAAAATCATCAATATGGTCGGAACCAGAAACTACCTGTAAGGAAGGAGAATTTTATCATGGAAAACAATCTTGCCCTGCTCACCGAAACCGTAATCGACGGCGGCTGGAATTATTCCCGGATCGTGAAGCGCGGCCAGCTGCTGCGCCTGACCGATCTGGAAGGCGGAGCCAACGTATCGGCGATGTTCTACAACGCCGGAAACTTTTCGGAACGGTTCAATCTCGGCGATACGCTGAAAATCCAGCATATCTGCCGCCTGACGAAACACTGCTGCATCTACTCCGACATGGGACGCATCCTGATGAGCGTGCCGGAAGACACCTGCGGCTGGCACGACATGCTCTGCGGCTGCACCCATGCCGCGCTGATCGAGAAGCGGTTCGGCCAAAAGGAGTATCAGGAAGCGCACAACGACTTCTACCGCAACGGTTACGATTCTCTGCTCGTCGAACTGGGCAAACACGGCATGACCAAGCGGGACGTGACCGAAATCATCAACTTCTTCAGCAAGGTCACGGTCGATGAAAAAGGGGCGATGACCTTCGTGCCGGGCAATTCTCCGGCGGGAAGCCATGTGGACCTGCGGGCCGAGATGGATACGCTGGTGGTGCTCGATACCGGCATGCATCCGCTGAATCCGGCGACCGAATATCCGCGCAAACCGGTCAGAGCGGCGCTCTACGCGTGCGAACCCGGCCGCAAAGACGATCCGTGCTTCACCTGGTGCCCGGAAAACGAACGCGGATTCGCCGCCACCTCGCTCTACAACCTGTAATCCGGAGGACGCAATCATGGTTACCCGATATCTGGAAAGCTCCCGCAAGGAAGCCGACGCCGTCCACGTCGAAATCGTCAAGGCCGGAACCGGCTGGATGTATCCGGTCCGGAAAGGACAGATTCTGCGGATCGTCGACATCAACGGCAATCAGGCGGTCGACACCATTTTCTACAACGCCGACAATACCGCCGAACGTTACAGCGTGCAGCAGACCGTGCAGCGCCAGCGGAACGCGCTGGTCGGCGTCGGCACCGACCTGATGAGCAGCGAGGACCGCGTGATGCTGACGGTGGTGGCCGACACCTGCGGCGACCACGACACGCTCGGCAGCGCCTGCTCGTGCGAGAGCAACATGATCCGCTACGGTTTCGGCCACCGCTACCAGCACGCCTGCCGCGAAAGCTTCCTTGCCCGGCTGCTGGCGTACGGGATGGACAAGCGCGATCAGGTCAACAACCTGAATTTCTTCATGTACGTGCCGCTGGACGAGCGGGGCAATCTGAATTTCGCCGACGGCATTTCCTCGCCGGGCAAGTACATCGAACTTGAAGCGAAGATGAACGTGCTGGTGCTGGTCTCCAACTGTCCGCAGTTGAACAATCCCTGCAACGGCTATGATCCCACTCCGGTCAAGATGATCGTGTGGGACCCGGAAGGAGGCTGCCGATGAATCCGAAACTCAAAGCGGTGGAACGCGATCCGGCCGAGGCCGTCTGCTCTGCCGTGGTCAAGGCCGGAACCGGCTGGCTGCATGAGGTCCGGGCCGGACAGATCCTGCGGATCGTCGACCTGTGCGGCAACCAGTCGGCGGATGTGCTGCTCTACAATGCGCACGACACCGCCGAGCGTTACAATGTGAACAACACCATTGCGGCGCAGCGCAGCACGATGATCGAGCTCGGCACCGAACTGCGTTCCAACGACGACAATGTGATGTTCACGGTCGTGGCCGATACCTGCGGTGAGCACGACACGCTCGGCAGCGGCTGTTCGGCGGAGGGCAATGCAATCCGTTACACCGACCGCACCCGCTTCATGCACAGCTGCCGCGACACCTTCGTGCGCCACTTTTCGGACATGCCCGGCATGAGCAAGCGCGACCAGACCTGCAACCTGAACTTCTTCACCAAAGTTCAGCTCGGCACGACGGGGAGCCTCGAATTTGTGGACGGCATCTCCGGCCCGGGCAAATACGTGGATCTCGAAGCGAAGATGGACGTGCTGGTGCTGCTCTCCAACTGTGCGCAGCTGAACAATCCCTGCAACGACTACAACCCGACTCCGGTGCAAATGCTCATCTGGGATGCCGAGAAAGGATAAGTGTTTTATGTTCAAGAAAGTACTGATCGCAAACCGTGGCGAAATCGCCTGCCGGATCATCCGGACGCTCAGGGAGATGAAGATCGGTTCGGTCGCGGTCTACTCCGACATCGATGAAACCGCCGCGCACGTGCTGGCCGCCGACGAGGCGGTCCGGCTCGGTCCGGCTCCGGCCGCCGAAAGCTACCTCAACATTCCGGCGATTCTCGCCGCCGCGCGGGAAACCGGGGCCGAGGCGATTCATCCCGGCTACGGTTTCCTGAGTGAAAACGCCGATTTCGCCCGGCAGTGCGAAGCGGCCGGAATCGTTTTCATCGGTCCTGCGCCGGAACAGCTGGTCGACTTCGGACTGAAGCACCGGGCGCGGGAACTGGCGCAGCGGTTCGAGGTGCCGCTGGTTCCGGGAAGCGGCCTGCTGCCGACTGCCGAAGCTGCGCTCGAAGCCGCCCGCGGAATCGGTTATCCGGTGATGCTCAAGAGTACGGCGGGCGGCGGCGGCATCGGCATGTGCGTGTGCCGTTCCGACGCGGAACTGGCCGCCGGTTTCGAACGGATCGGCCGCTTGAGCCGCAATAACTTCAAGGACTCCGGGCTGTTCGTCGAGAAGTACGTCGAATGTTCCCGGCATATCGAAGTGCAGCTGTTCGGGGACGGGCGGGGCCATGTCGCGATTCTCGGGGAACGCGACTGCTCCACCCAGCGCCGCAACCAGAAGGTGATTGAGGAGACGCCCGCGCCGAGCCTGCCGGAAGCGACCCGGGCCGCGCTGCACGCCGCCGCCCGCCGCCTCGGTGAAGGGGTCGCCTACCGTTCCGCCGGTACGGTCGAATTCATCTACGACTGCCGGACGGGCGACTTTTATTTCCTCGAAGTCAACACCCGGCTTCAGGTCGAACACGGCGTGACCGAAGCGGTTTTCGGCATCGACCTCGTGAAATGGATGATTCAGGAGGCGGCCGGAAACGCTCCTTTCGTTCCTGGGGAGTGTTTTACGCCCTCCGGCGCGGCGATGGAGTTCCGAATCTACGCAGAGGACCCCGGCAGGAACTACCAGCCGTCGAGCGGCCTTGTGACCGCCGCCGATTTTCCGGACGGAATCCGTTGCGACAGGTGGATCGAAACCGGCTCCGAAGTCAGCGCATGGTACGATCCGCTGCTCGCCAAACTGATCGTGCACGGCCGCGACCGCGCCGACGTGATCGCGAAGTCCGAACGGGCGCTGGCCGCCAGCCGTGTCGCCGGATTTGAAACCAATCTGCTACTGCTGCGCGATGTGCTGAAGCTGGAAAAATTCCGTTCCGGGGAGGTTTCGACCGCTCTGTTGCGGGAGTTCGCCTATGCCGCGCCGACTTTTGAGGTTCTCGCACCGGGCGCGCAGACCACGGTGCAGGATTATCCCGGCCGCCTCGGCTGCTGGGATGTCGGCGTGCCGCCGTCGGGCCCGATGGACGATTACCACTTCCGGCTCGCCAACCGCATCGTCGGGAATGCCGAAAACGCTCCGGGTCTGGAAATGACCCTCTCCGGCGCAACGCTGCGGTTCAACTGCAAGACGCTGATCGCCGTGACGGGCGGCGATTTCCCGCTGAAACTGAACAACATGCCGGTCGAACGCAACCGTCCCTGCGAAGTGCATCCGGGCGATGTGCTGAAGATCGGCGTCACCCGCTGCGGCCAGCGCTGCAACCTCGCCGTGCGCGGCGGCATCGACGTGCCGGAATATCTCGGCAGCCGTTCGACCTTCACGCTCGGCCGTTTCGGCGGTCACGGCGGCCGCGCCCTCGCGGCGGGCGATGTGCTCCACATCGGGAAGATGACCGCCGGGGAACCGCTGACGCCCTCGGCCGCTTCGCTGCCTGAACTCGGCAGCCGCTGGGAGATCGCGGTCCTGTACGGGCCGCACGGCGCGCCGGACTACCTGACCCCGGAAGATGTGAAAACCTTCTTCGATGCGGAGTGGGAGGTGCATTACAACTCCTCGCGCACCGGCGTCCGGCTGATCGGCCCCCATTTTGAATGGGCGCGTCCCGATGGCGGCGAAGCCGGGCTGCACCCCTCCAACCTGCACGACAACGCCTATGCGGTCGGCACGTTGGATTTCACCGGCGACATGCCGGTAATCCTCGGCAACGACGGTCCGAGTCTCGGCGGTTTCGTCTGTCCGGTCACGGTCATCGGCGCCGAACTCTGGAAGGTCGGCCTGCTCCGTAGCGGCGACCGGGTCCGGTTCGTTCCGGTTTCGGTTGAATATGCGGCGCGCCTGCGCGAGTACCGCGAAGCCGTGCTGGCCGATCCCGCTGCCGCCTGTACGCCGCCGCCGGTTCCTGAACCGGTCGAGCCGGTCACTCCGGTCGTCGCCGAATTCGGCGGCGGCGATGAGATGGAGCGCATCGTCTGCCGCCAGGACGGGGATGCGTATCTGCTGCTGGAATTCGGCCCGCCGGTGATCGACCTGCGGCTCCGGTTCAAAGTTCACGCCTGGATGCTGAGGCTCGGAGAGCTGCACCATCCTGCCCTGATCGACCTGACGCCCGGAATCCGCTCTTTGCAGCTTCACTTCGACCCGGCGAAACTGCCGCAGCGGGAGCTGCTGGAACTGCTTGCCCGCCTTGCGGAAGAACTGAAGAACAACCGGATCACCCGTGTCCCGGCCCGGATCGTACATCTGCCGCTGTCATGGGACGATCCCGCCACCCGGCTCGCCATTGAAAAATACGTCAGCACGGTCCGCCCCGGTGCGCCGTGGTGCTGTCCGAACAACATCGAATTCATCCGCCGCATCAACGGGCTGGACTCGGTTGACGAAGTGTATGAGACCGTGTTCAACGCCCGCTATCTGGTGATGGGACTCGGCGATGTCTACCTCGGCGCGCCGGTCGCGACCCCGCTCGATCCGCGCCGCCGCCTCGTGACGACCAAATACAATCCGGCCCGCACCTGGACGCCTGAAAACGCGGTCGGGATCGGCGGCGCCTACATGTGCGTCTACGGCATGGAGGGGCCCGGCGGCTACCAGTTCGTCGGGCGCACCGTACAGATGTGGAACCGGTTTCGCGTCACTCCGGAATTTGAAGCGGGCAAGCCGTGGCTGCTGCGTTTCTTCGATCAGGTCCGTTTCTATCCGGTCGGGCCGGACGAGCTGATGAGGATGCGCCGGGAGTTCATCGCCGGCAAATTCCATTTGAAGATCGAACCGGCGGTTTTCGACATCGGAGAGTACGAAGCGTTTCTGCATGACAATGCCGCATCGATCCACGCCTTCGAAGCTCGCCGCAGGCAGGCTTTCGAGGAGGAAAAACAGCGTTGGATCGCCAACGGCCAGCTCACTTTCGAGACCCGTTCCGGCGATGTCGTCGACGCCGCGCCCGAAGCCGTCCTGAAAGCCGGAGAAGAAGGCGTTTACGCCCCTGTCGCCGGAAGCATCTGGAAGCTGAATGTCGCCGCTCCCGGCACCCGCGTCAAGGCAGGCGAACCACTCGCCGTGATGGAGAGCATGAAAACCGAAATCGCGATTCCCGCAGAGACCGACTGCACAGTCACTCAGATCTTCTGCGCCGCTGCTGCCGAAGTCAAAAGCGGCCAATGCCTTTTCGCCGTCACTGTGTGATTCTTCCTTGGAAACCGCATTGCATAAAGGCACTTGAACATGCTGACGATCAAAAACTTATTACATCAGTACCGCACCGGGCGGACAACGGTGCGCCGCCGCCTGACCGAACTGTACCGGACCGCCTCCGAAGCGCCCGCCGGAATCTGGATCAGCCTGATTTCCGAAGCGCAGCTGGAACAGTATCTCGCCCGGCTGGAACGGTTGTCGCCGGACTCGCTGCCGCTTTACGGCATCCCGTTCGCAGTCAAAGACAACATCGACCTTGCCGGGATTCCGACCACGGCGGCCTGTCCGGCCTACGCCTACACTCCGGAGCGGTCGGCGCGGGTGGTCGAACTCCTGGTCGAAGCCGGCGCCGTGCCGCTCGGCAAAACCAATATGGACCAGTTCGCGACCGGGCTGGTCGGAGTACGCTCGCCGTATGGCGTGACCCCGAACCGACTTGCTCCCGGTTATGTGGCGGGCGGTTCGAGCAGCGGCTCGGCGGCGGCGCTGGCGCACGGACTGTGCAGCTTTTCGCTCGGTACCGATACCGCCGGTTCCGGACGGATTCCGGCGGCGTTCAATGAACTGGTCGGCGTCAAGCCGAGCCGGGGACTTCTGAGTACCCGCGGCGTGGTTCCGGCCTGCCGCACCCTCGACTGCGTATCGATCTTCGCATTGACGCTTGAAGATGCCGAAATTCTGCTGGAAGCCACCGCGGAATTCGATCCGGAAGACGCTTACAGCCGTGCCGCGCCGAAAGTGAATCCTCTGCCGCGCCGCTGGAAGTTCGGTGTGCCGCGCGACGAAGAACTTGAGTTCTTCGGGAACTGCGCCTACCGCGACGCATTTTCCCGCGCGGTGCGGCGGATGGAGGCGGCAGGCGGCAAGAGGGTGACGATCGACTTCGCGCCGTTTCTGGCCGCGGCGCGTCTGCTCTACGAAGGACCATGGGTATTCGAGCGTTACGCGGCGGTCGGCGGATTCATCGAGAGCCATCCCGGCGCGGCGCTTCCGGTGATCGAAACGATCATCACGCCCGGACAGACGCCGCATCCGTCGGAGGTGTTCCGGGGGATGTACCGGCTGCAGGAGTGCAAGGCGAAGGCCGACGCGGAATTGGCGAAGGTTGATCTGCTCCTGACTCCGACAGCCGGAACCATCTACCGGATCGGCGAAGTCGAAGCCGATCCGATCCGGCTCAACAGCAATCTCGGGTACTATACCAACTACATGAATCTGCTGGATTATGCCGCCCTTGCGATTCCGGCGGCGCGGGCCGGCAAACTGCCGTTCGGCGTGACGCTGGTCGGCAGGGCGTTCGACGACGGCAGGCTGCTGGAGGCGGCGCGGCGCTTCCGGCTGGCGGAACCGTACACCGTCGCGGTCTGCGGCGCGCACCTCGCCGGCATGCCGCTCCACTCGGAACTGGAGGAGCTTGGCGCCCGTTTTCTGGGAAGCGCCGAAACCGCTCCCCGCTACCGGATGTACGCGCTGGAAAAAGGGTCCGTGCCGAAACCGGCGCTGTTGCGAACGGAAAAAGACGGAACTTCATTTTACGTTGAACTTTACGAACTGTCCGAAAATGCTTTCGCCCGGTTCGTTGCCCGCATTCCGCCTCCGCTCGGCCTCGGCATGCTGGAACTCCGGGACGGCTCCCGCGTCTCCGGCTTCATCGGCGAGGCCGTGGCAGCAGAGTGCGGCCGCGATATCTCCGGCTTCTCCGACTGGCGCGCCTATATCAGAACTTGTACGAAATCAGAATGGAAAGCGGACTCCCATGCAGAAACGAATGCCGTTTGAAAGATGTGCCGGAATGACCGGACTCGATCGGAAGTTGACCGGAACCGAACTTGACGCCGCCTACGACAACACCGGTGCGGTCGCCGACAGCGCCCGGCTGCTCGCCGGGTTCGACGAACGCAGCCGCCTTCTGGCCGAACGCCGTCCGGAACGTCTCGACCTGCGGTACGGCGTGCGCGAACGCCAGCGGATCGATTACTTTGCAAGCAGTGCCGTGAATGCGCCGCTTCTGGTTTTCATCCACGGCGGCTACTGGCAAATGCGGCGCAAGGAGACCTTCCGTTTTCTGGCGAAGGGACCGCTGCGGCACGGCATCCACGTCGCCCTGCCGGGTTACACGCTCGCACCGGATCAGACGCTGACCGGTATTGTCGCGGAAATCCGCGACTCCCTGCGCTGGCTGCGGGAGCATGCCGCAGCGTGGGGAGCCGACTGCAGCCGGATCGTGGTCGCCGGCTGGTCGGCGGGCGGACATCTCGCCGCAATGATGGCTGACGAGGCGGGGGTGGTCGGCGTTCTCGCCGTCAGCGGTATTTTCGACCTGGAACCGATCTCCCGGTGCGGCCTGAATGAAAAACTCCGGCTGACGCCGGAAGAAATCACAGGGCTGAGTCCGCAGCATCGTCCTCTTTCCCGGAGTCCGCTGATCGCGGCCTGCGGCTCTGCCGAATTACCGGAGCTGCAGCGTCAAAGCTGGGATTTTGCGCGGCTCCGCGCGGCTGCGGCGCTGCCCGGCGGCGCTTTCACGCTTCCCGGGCGCAACCACTTCACAATCCTGCATGAACTGGAAGCCCCGGAAGGCAAGCTTACAGCAGCTCTGCTGAGCCTGATTCAACCGTTTTGAGCAGGGGGAATCTTGGGATAGAAAGATTTTCCGGCTGACCTGATATTCCGTTGAAAATCAGACGAAGCATCGTGCAGATACATTTCGGCATGTACCGGAAATACGTATATTCAGTATATCCAGTCGGGAAGAATGTGATGCAGTTGAATTTCAGCGATTTGATTTGTTCGATAATAAAGATATATTTATAAAAGCAGATTACGTTGATTTCACAACCCCGGCTTTTCTGTATTATGCAAAGAGTCATTTCGTTTCATGACCATGCGCTTTTAAACAACTTCGGGTTATCCCTGTCTTACAGCGCTTATAAAAATATTTCAGAAGAATCGGAGCATTCTCATGATTTTCTGGAACTGGTCGTGGTTACGCATGGTTCCGGAATTCATAATTTCAACGGCGAGAAGTTTAAACTGTCCGCCGGCAATATTTTCCTTATTATGCCCGGAATTGCACATTCTTACATCAATGAGGACAATCTGGAACTTTACAGTTATCTGTTTTTTGCCGATTTTCTTGACCATTTCCGCAGTGAACTTGAACTTATCAGCGGGTATCATCTGCTTTTCTCCCTCGAACCGATCATGGGAATGGAAAAGAGAATGAGCGGAAATCTCTATATTTCTCCGCCGATCCTGAACAAAGTGATCGATCTTTGTCAAACGATCCGGCAATGCTTTCAGGAACAGTTACCCGGCTGCAGAGTGGAAATTTTCAGTGACTTTCTGAAAATCCTGATTTTGCTTTCAAGAAATTGCGAAGTGTACAACAAATACAGCCTGCATTATCATTATGCGCAGGAAATCAGTAAAATCCTTTCCTATATCGAGCTGAATTATCAGCAGGAAATGTCGTTGGAATCACTGGCCAGGTCGCTCCATATGTCGCCCAGTAATTTCCGTCGTGTTTTCGCCGAAACGACAGGGTGTTCTCCCATCCGATACATCATAGACCTCAGATTGAAGAAAGCGGCAAAGCAATTGCTGGAAAATCGGAGAGACACCGTACAGCGGATTGCCTTTTCCGCCGGTTTTCAGGACAGTAATTATTTTTCGCATCAGTTCCGAAATTATTTTGGCTGTTCGCCTTTGCAGTATCGGAAAAGGCATAATTAGCAGATAACACCGAAAAAATATCATTTTATTAAGGTCGCGGCTCTCCTTTTTTACTATAATATTGTCGGAATCAAGAATAAAATCACATTGACAGATCTTGTCATTGACCAGTTTAATCGCATCGAAAAGGTCTCTGCAGGTTGTCAACACCATGATTTCGGCAAGTGTAAAAAGGGGCATTTCATGTTTTTCGGCAATTCATCCATTCAATTCGATTTTACAGAAAGATATTCTTTACGCCAGATTCTCTTTGAAGGCCGGCCATTACTGGCTTCACGCAGCGGCAATGAGTTATTTGTACTGAGTTTTGTGGATCGCGAAGGCAATCCTTCGCGCCTTTCCAGTGCCGACTTCTTAACGGTTCAGGCATTTTCCGGCAAAAAAGTTCTCCGTGTCATTTTTTCCGGCCATAATGTGATGCCCGGCCTGAAAGCCGTTGTCGCGGTTCGGCTGCAGGACGACGAGCCGCTGGCTCACTGGCATATCGCTCTGGAAAACATTTCCGAACAATTCATTCTCGAGTGGATCGACTTCCCCGGAATTTCAGTTCCGTACGATTTGCATGAGCGAGGCGGAAACGGCAAAATCTTCTGGCCGGGAGCGGAAGGTGTGGTTTTTGATGAGCTGCAGACCAGAGAGAACTCTGAATATTTCAAAGGGCGGGTTCTCTCCTATCCGTTGAACGGCATCAGCGGTTACTATCCCGGAACCTGCCCCATGCAATTTATGGCACATTGGAACGATGATGCGGGCTTGTACTTTGCGGCTCATGACATGCACCATCTGCCCAAGGGCGTTGAGCTGATCTGTAAAGGGACGGATTCCGTCCGACTGTTTTATCAGATTTTCTGCGGAAATCATGTTTCCGATCATTTTTCTCTGCCTTTTTCACTGGTCACCGGCGGCTTTCGAGGAAACTGGGAAAACGCAGCTCTCATTTATCGGAAATGGATGGAGGAAAACGATAAAAGCCTGCCGGAAAAATTATTCTCCAATCCGCAGATTCCCGATTGGCTGAAGGAGTCTCCCGTCGTATTGATTTATCCGGTGAAAGGCAATGGATTCGACACCGGGAGCGTCAGCGGCAATGAATATTTTCCATATTCCAATGCCTTGCCGACAGTCCGCAGATATGCCGCCCGCTGGAATTGCCGGATCATGGCTTTGCTGATGCACTGGGAGGGAACCGCCCCCTGGGCTCCTCCTTATGTCTGGCCTCCTTTCGGTGGAGAGGAAATGTTCAGTGAATTCGGTCGGGCGCTGCATGACGACGGCAATCTTCTGGGAGTATATTGTTCCGGGATCGGCTGGACCCAGTCAAGTTCGATCGATACCGGTTACCAGCGGAAAAAGGATTTTGAAGAGAAACATCTGGAGAATATTATGGCTGCCGGACCGCGTGGAGAGATGCGTGCAACCATATGCAACGGGCCTCCGGGGATCGGTCAGCGCATCGGTTATGAAATGTGTCCTGCTTGTGATTTTACGATCGATACCGTTTGCAACGAGATTCGTAAAATAACGGAATCGCAGGTGGACTATATTCAGTTTTTCGATCAGAATCAGGGGTGCAGCGCCCCGCTGTGTTACAACTCCGGGCATGGACATCCGGCAGCGCCGGGCCAGTGGTTAACCGGGGCGATGAGCCATTTGCTGAACGAATCGATGCGATGCGCCTCAAAAAGCGGGAGGCCGGTCATTCTGGGATGTGAGAATGCGGCGGCTCAGCCTTACATCCGATACCTTCCTTTCAATGACCTCCGCAATCATCTGGCCTGGGCTTTTGCGCGTCCGGTCCCGGCCTACAGTATGCTCTTTCATGAATATATCAATAATTTCACCGGCAACGGAGTTTGTCTGGCCGGGTGGTTCGACCGCCGGAAAAGTCCGCAATTCCTGCAGTTCCGCATGGCTTATTCGTTTATTTCGGGTGAAGTGCTATCGGTAACCCTGAAAAAACACGGGGAAATACATTGGAGCTGGGTGTGTGACTGGGAGGAAGACGGTCCCGATCAGGAAATCCTTCAGGAACTGATCGGCAACCTGAACGATATGCGGCGCGGTGCGGCCCATGATTTTCTGGTTTTCGGGCGCATGCAGGTGAGTTGTCCGGTCCGCTGCAATCATTGGGAACTGCATTTTACAGGCAGGCGCTCTCCGATTTCTCTGCCGTGGGTGTTGAGTTCCAATTGGAGTTTTGAAGAAAGAACGGCTCAGATCCTTGTGAATTGCAACACGGAAAAGGAAGCTGTCCGTATCGAGTTTCCGGACGTGAGGCGCGGATTGCTGATTTGTGCCGATGGTAAAAAGAGTTCTTTCTGCGAACGTTCCCTGAAGCTTGAGATTCCCGGTCTTCAGCCGGTTATGATTGAATTTCAAAGAGAAGAGGCCGGGCATGACGCATAAGACCGTTTTTCTATCGGTTCTCCTGCTGGGGCTGAGTGTCTCCGGAAGTGAATTTGCGACAGTACAGGAAGATTTTTCAGGCACTCCCCGGTTTTACGGCAAGATCAGCGAAAATTGTTTGTACGTGGACACAAGAGCAAGCAATGCTCCGTGGAATACCATCTGGGTGGATGAAAAAGGTATTTTCAAGGCGGGGAATACTTATCTGGTGAAATTTCGCTACCGCATTACCGACCGGTTCGACGACGGACATCTTGCATTTATGGTCCGCCCCGGTGATGTGGAACATCACCTGAACGACTTGTATGCAGAAAACGGCATGGCGAAACAGTGGACCGCAGTTCAATTCGAGGTCACGGTGCCGGATGATGCCTCTCCTTATACTTTACAGATTCATGCGAAGGGAAAAGTTTCGGCAGAAATAAGCGGATTGGTCATTGCCTGTCAACGCACGCCGTACCGAATGATAAAACCGGGAAATACAACTTCGTTGAAGCTTCCGGCTGGATCGCAGGAATTTGAGATTGCCCAGCCTCAATTTCCAGCTGAACCGGTTATTGTGGATGCCGGCGAATTCGGTTTTTCCACCGAGGCGCCGGATAACACACAGGCCTGGCAAAGAGCTGTTGCCGCCTGCCGTACCCGGCAGGCATCAAAACTCCTTTTGCCGAAAGGAACTTTCCGCTTTACTTCAAATACTCCTCTGAAACTGGAAGATTTCAGGGATTTTGAACTGGACGGCAACGGAGCATTGTTTGTATTCCATCGAGAAAAAATGCCGATGCACAGCTCTTTTCTGGAACTCAGCCGCAATCACCGGGTGATCCTGAAAAAACTGAATATTGACTGGGATTGGGAGAAAATGCCGCTGGCCAGTACGGTTCAAGTCCTGAAAGTAGATCCTGCCCGAAAGTGGATTGAAGTGGAGTTTACTGAGTATGGCGGTTTTCCCGCTCCCGAATCCATGAGAGTGGCGGATATGGAGCAACTTGATCCGGTCACAATGTCTGTCGGTTGTGAAAACAGCAAGGGAGCGCTGTTTGAGTTCATCCCCGGCCGGTATTCCCCGGCGGATATGACGTGGACCGCTCCCGATCGGATGATCATACGGAAAAATACCGAACAGCAGGACCATTTTTTTACCGAAATCCAGCCCGGCGAGCTGTTCAGAATGCGTCATTATTCCTATGATGCCGGAGCTTTCATACTGGACGACAATCAGCATATCACGCTGAAAGACATCAATATTTACAGCTGTCCCGGTTTCGGCTTGCTGCTGGCCGGGCGCAATCAGAAATTTGTCGAATTGAAAAGGGTGAAAACAGTTCTTCCGAAAGGGAAAAAACGAAATATTACCAGTTGTGCCGATCCGGTTCATGGCAGTCAGTCTGCCGGTTTTCTGAAATTCATTGATTGCGAGTTCGGTTTCAGCGGTGATGATTGCATCAATATCACGGATATGCATGGGCTGGCAACAGTAACGGCTCCTGATCGATTGCAGCTGAGCACCATTTCCATCGGAACATTTCGGGCCGGCGATGTTCTGGAGCTGCGGGAACTGAATTTTGCGCCGGTCAACCGCAGCGTGACGGTCAAAAAACTGCTGCCCGGAAATTCAAACGACGGCAGCGGCGCATTGGAGATTGCCGAAGGTCTCCCGCAGGAGCTTATCGGGCATCGCTTCGTGATTTTCAACCGGGGATATGGTACGCGCAATGTCATTATCCGTAATTGTAAATTCCATAATAACCGGGCGCGAGGCATTCTGCCTCAGGCTCAGAACATGACTATCGAAAACAATTATTTCTTTCATAACCAGGCTGGCGGAATGCAGATCGGGACAGGTTATCAGGAGCATTACTGGGGAGAAGGATTCGGCGTCAGCAATGTAGTGGTACGCAATAATGTATTTGACTACGTAAATGTCAACTCAACACGTGCAGGGAAATTTGTTCGGGATATTGAAATTCTGGCCTATGCCCTGCCGGAGACCGATGAGCCGGTTTTTCCTCTTATGCAGGATATCCTTTTTGAGAACAACACATTTGTAAATCCGGTCGGCGCCGTGTTGTATGCTTCAGGAACCGAAAATCTGATATTTCGTAATAATCGGATCATCAATACATTCAATCGTAAAAATGAATTTGCATACCGTGGAGCGGTAGTTCTGGAACAGGTTAAAAATGGCTTTATCCTGGATAATGAGTGGAATTGTCATGAACTGAACGAGGGAGCCGGAGTCATCATGAATGAAACAACCTGCAAAGGAATCACTGTAAGCGGGAACCGTTTTTTTACCCTTCCGGCGTCTGTCGCCCCTTGTAAAATGGAACTCGTTTCTTCCTGGAAGATTCGCGTCACCGACACGACCGGAAAAACGGCGGTTTTACCGGTTGTTCCTCCTGTACCGGAAAAAATCGTGGATGAGCTCCATGAGAATCTCGCATTGTTCGCCCCGGATAATCCCGGCTGGGCCAGAGGCACGGTTCTGAAACATTTAGCGGCTGCCGAATGTTCTGCTGCGGGTGCGCTGCTGCCCCAGAGTGTAACTGTAAAGCGGCCGGACGGCTTTGTCATGACCCGTGGAACCGACTATGAGCTTGATCCGTTCTGGGGAACGGTCGGGCGGTCAGCCGACGGACGAATCAAGGAAAATGATGCGGTGTTGATAGACTATTCCGTCAGAAATTCACGTCTGGACGCGGTGATCAGGCAAAAAGACGGTTCGCTGATCATCCGCAAGGGAACTCCCGCTCCGGTTTTGGCGCAGCCTCCTCCGCTGCGTTATGGAGAACAGATGCTCGGCAGTGTTTATCTGCCGGCCGGTGCTGATACTCTGACGGATGCGTCCCTCTTCCCGGTGATGGAAACGGAATCGCCGACGGCCGTGCCTGTCGCCGAACAGCTCTTGCCGAAAACATTGAAAAAACTGAGGAACGGAGAACGGCTCCGTATTGTCGCATGGGGAGACAGCGTGACGGCAGGTACCTGGCTGCAGCCGGGAGAAAGAATCGGCGGAGGGTTTGCCGCTGCGCTGAAAGAGCGTTTCCCGCAAGCCGATATAGAACTGGTCACCGTGGGGTGGCCGGGAAAAAATTCCGAGATGTTTTTTGCAGAACCTCCCGGTTCGGAATGGAATTATGTCGCCAGGATTCTCGATTCCAGGCCGGATTTGATTCTGATGGAGTTTGTCAATGATGCCGGTTTGAGCTCGGATATCTGGCAAAAGAATTATACTCGGGTAGTGGAAGACGTCAGACGGATCGGAGCGGAGTTGATTCTGATGACGCCGCATTATGTCCGTCCGGATTGGATGGGATTGACGGAAGAAAAAAGATGTGACGAGGACCCGCGGCCATATGTGCAGTTTTTACGGAAGTTTGCCCGGGAACACAGCATTGCGCTAGCCGATGTCTCCCGCAGTTATGGCGGATTGTGGAGAAGGGGAATCCCATACACGACTTTGCTGGTCAACGGAATAAACCATCCGAATGCGGACGGGATGAAGCTGTTTCAGAAGGCATTGCTGGACTTGTTTCCAATAAAATAGGAGGGTTTTGCCTATCAGTCTTTACCTATCAGTATAGTATTGAAGCATCACAACACCATTGTTGCAGAAAGGAGTTATCCATGAAACACAGAAACTTTACTTTGATCGAACTTTTAGTGGTTATTGCAATTATTGCTATCCTTGCAGGCATGCTTTTGCCTGCACTTAATCAGGCAAGAGAACGGGGAAGATCGGCCAATTGTATCAATAACCTGAAACAGCTTGGCCTGGGCAATATCTCTTACGCCGATTCCAATGATGACTTTGTGGTTTTGCGCAATGGCCCCTATGTACAGTCCTATTTTTGCCCGGGAGGTTCCAATGAAGCTTACTGGTTTGAAATGCTGTATCCCTATGTGGTAGGCTCTCCCATGGCGTCCAGCACCGAGGAGTTCAATAATTTTACTGAAATGAATAAAACATTCATCTGCGGCTCGGTACAGGAAAGATATGAGGCGCAGGGTAAAAAAACAACAACTTATGGAGCGAACGGGAGACTGGCCTCCATCTATGCCGGCAATCAATATCCGGCATTGTACCCGCCGAGAAAAATGTCGGCTTGCCGGCGGCCGTCGAGCAAGGCTCTCTTCTGTGATGCCAAAAATCCCGGTCAATATTTCTTTGAAGCAGGAAACAGCGATGCTTCCGTCTGGGGGAAAGCGCATGGCCAGATGGATAATGTCGTATTCGTGGACGGACATGCCGCAGCTGTCAAAGCCCGGGGAATGGACTCCGATCAGTTTGAGAAAGATTTTGTTCTGAGCGAATGGTAAGATGAAGCGTTCGAATGCCTGCTGTAATCGGAAAAAAGCCACGATACGCGATGTCGCCATGATGGTCGGAGTTACTCCCGGCACGGTTTCGCACGCTTTCAGCGGCAAACGGGCAATCAGCGATAAAGTTCGACGACAGGTATTTGACGCCGCGCGGAAGTTGGATTACCAGCCGAATATCATTGCCCAAGCCATGCGGAACAAAGCCACCGGATTGATCGGAATCCTGATCGATCCGGCCGGCTTACAGAAAAAACAAATGCGGCTTGCCGAAATTGTCACTACTCTGCAAATGAATCATTATGATACAATAATCGGCATGACTGCACAGGAAAAAGGAAGCGGCAATTCCATGCAGAGGTTGATTTCCGGAGGACTGATAGATGGAATGATCAGCCTTCTTCCGAAAAAATTTGATGATTGCCCGGCAATGCAGGTTCCGGTCATCGATGCCGAAGCGGAAGAACGTTCGAATTACAGGAAGGCTGCCGGGAAAGTTGTTAATTATTTTCGGGCTTGCGGGCATTGCCGAATTGGCTGCATTGCGCCGAAAGCTCATATTTTCCCCCAAGTTCTCGGCGATGTACTGGAAGAGAAAGGTATTTGGTGCGAATCGGAATATTGTTTCGAGGAAAGGGATAGCGTGGAAACCGGCATGAGCGGTGCGGAAAGACTCATCGGGCATCAGTCGGCTACAGCAGTGATCGTAATCGGCGAAGCAATTGCCGAGGGGGTATATCGGTGGGCTTCCCTGCACAAAATTCCGATTCCCGCCCGACTGTCGCTGATCGGGGTGGACATGATGAACGAGATATTCTGCCGAAAATTCTCTTTGACGACAATTCGACACACTCCGGGGGACTGGATACAAAACGCGGTAAACAGACTTCTTTGTAAAATCAATCGTTCCGAGTTCATGCCTGATGGAATTTATCCTGAATTGATAATATGCGGTTCCGTGGCTTCCGCGTTTACGGAATTCGGCAATACCTCATGTGAGATGAAAAATGAAATTTTATGATAATTTACTGTGGATTCTGCTTATGTTTTCAAATTCAATCTTATTGCACGCTTCTGTGATTGACGTCACCGGATTCGGAGCCCGCGGCGATGGTGTCACGGATGATCATGCCGCAATACAAAACGCAGTGGCCGAACTGAAAAAGCACAATGGAGGAATTCTGTATTTTCCCGTCGGTCAATACCGTATTGCAACAAGCGGGCATGGCGCACTTTTTCTGGACGGTATTTCCAATGCAACCATCCGTTTTGAACCCGGAGCCGTCTTGCTGATGGACAACCTGCTGCCGGACGGCTCCGGCGGCGGTCATGGAATCGTGGTGCGCGGTCCCGGTTCCGGCATCACGCTGGAGAATATTCATGTCAGATGGGTGAAAAAAGCGATTGGCCGCAGTCATGGTGATGCATTCCGCTTCGAGGGGTATCCCAGTGACGGCAAAACCATTGCCCGGATCATCATGAACAACTGTATCGGAGAACGCAGCCCGCAGACCGGGGCGGTTTTCATGGGATGCAGTGATGTTTCCGTCAATAATTTCAGTCCGGTCGACACCTGGGCTGACGGTTTGCATTTCAACGCCTGCCGCCGCGTAAATGTAAATGGCGTGCTGGGCTTGAACAACGGAGATGATACGCTGGCCTTTGTCACTTATTTTGACGAAAAGTTTTCCGGGCAGACAGGAGGCGTTTTTTCTTTCCCGGATTTAAATGAGTGGTGCAATTCCGACAGCAATGCGACGAATATCACCGCCATAGGAGGGCATGCCGACGGCATGAGAATCTCCGGCGCCCGAAATATCAATGTCAGCAATCTCAATGTTTCCGGCAAATGGGCCGGAGTTCAATTGGATTCGGCCATCAAGACGACGGAGAATGAAGCTGTCGGCTGGGGATATCCGGCTTCGCGCAACATCAATATTTCCAACGTGTCGATATCGGATTGCGATCTGGGGCTGATCGTGCGCAGCTTGAACGTGCTGCCTGACGCTTCGGAATCATTTTGGAGTTTCAAGGTCAACATCAGCAATCTGACTCTTTCCGGAATTCATTCGCATGGAATCGACATTCAGAGTGTCGGCGGCATCCAGATCAGCAACATCCGGTCGGACAGCAGAATCAGATTTCTGAATTTGCGCGGTCCCGTTTCGCTGAACGGCCTGGATCAGACGGGCGGCTCCGTGGAGTTCACCGGCATTCAGGGGAAGCGTTTCTTCGGTTTCCGGCCGAATATGGAACCGAAGCCGATAGAGGTTTCTGGCCCGGAAGAGGTTGCGACAGGCAGCGTTCTGCTGAGCAGAGTCAACCTGACAGGAGCTCCTCTGCGGCTTGACCGCCTGGCCGGTCTCTGTATTTCCGGACTGCGTTCCGATTCTGCAATCGAACTGAAAAACTGCCGGGATATATATTTAAATGAAACCGTCGCCGCCGATAAGCCGTCAATCGGGAATTGCCGGAAAATCTTTTTTAACGGAAGCGAGTTATAATGAAGACATTTATTGGAGCAGTCTGCTTTTTTCTGTTCGTATCAACGGCACTGGCCTTGCCGATTCTGAACATCAGGGAGTTCGGTGCGGCCGGAGATGGAATCGCTGATGATTCGGCAGCCCTGAAACAGGCTGCCGAACGACTGAAGAGCAATGGCGGCGGCACTCTGGAATTTCCGGCCGGAACATACCGTATCGGAACCGTGGGAGGTGGTCTGATCCTGGATGAACAGAGCAATGTGAAAGTTGTTTTTGCTGATGGAGCGGTTTTGCTGATGGACAACCTGCTGCCTGACGGCAATGGGGGCGGGCATGGCATAACAGTACGCGGTCCCGCCAAAAATATTGAACTTCATAACATTAAAGTCCAGTGGAAGAATAAAGCGCGTACCCGAAGCAACGGCGATGGTTTCCGTTTTGAAGGTTATCCGGATAGCCGTCGAACGCTGAAGCGGATCCGGATGGAAAATTGTCAAGTCCTGAAAAGTGCTCAGACTGGAGCCGTTTTCATGGGGTGCAGTGATGTGACGGTACGGAACTTCACCATACGGGAGAGTTGGGGGGACGGGCTCCATTTCAATGCCTGCCGGAATGTCGATGTTGAAGGGGTTACCGGAATTCAGACCGGAGATGACACACTGGCATTCGTTACTTATTATGCGGAAAAACCGGAGGGGAAAATCGGAACCGTATTCTCTTTGCCTGATTTGGGAGAATGGAACAATTCCGGCTCTGTGGCCAGGCATGTCCGTTCAACAGGCGGCAATGCCAACGGAATACGTATTTCCGGAGCTCAGGCCGTGAAAATATCGGATGTCGAAGTGGACAGCAAGGTGGGGTGCGGCATTATCATCGATGCCGGAATGATCAGCAAGATCAATTTATGGCAATATCTGGCCAGCCGCAATATCGAAATCAATGACGTAAAGGTGAAAAACTGTAATACGGGATTGTACATCATGCAGTTTGACCCGGCATTCAGCAATCCTGATTTTTATGAATTCGATGTCCGATGCGGTGATTTTCAAATTGAAAACTGTGATAATGACAGCGTGCACCTGAGCGGAGTATCGGGCGTCGAACTGGCCGATTTCCTCACAACCGGCTGCCGCTGGCGGTTTCGGACAGTTGCCGATTGCCGGCTCAGAAATGCAGATATCAGGGAAGGCGCCTTTCTGATCATCGGACAGGATGAAGCAATCGATCCGGCTCGAATCGAACAGCTCCATGACTGCAACATCCGGGTTTCAAATCTGAAAATAACTCATGGAAACCTTGGAATTCAGCGTTGTCGGAATCTTGGCATGCACAATCTTGAGATTTCCGGTTCTCCCGGCAGTTCCGTTTCCGTCTTCCAGACACTGGAATCCGGTTTCTCCGAGTTGAAACTCGAAAACATGAACTTGGCGGAAACAACTCCTTTTGCGGTTCAAATACTGCAAAGCCGGAATATTCATTTTGACAAAGTCGATGTGATTTCATCAAAACCGCTGACCGCGGCATTCGAACTCGGCGGGGGAGATGAAAATCTCACCACGGATCTCATCACCATTGAAGAATTGGCCGTTCAGCCCTCCGGGATGCTTCCTGTGCTTTCGCAGACCGGTCCGTATGGGGTGACGCATTGGCAGAATCTTCCCTGAACGTATCGGACGGAAAGTTTGAAAAATGAAATCATACCATATTCTATTTCTTCTGGTCGTAAATTGCATGCTTCATGCTGTTACGCCGGGTTCTGTCTTTTCCGACAATATGGTCATACAGAGAGACGCTCCTGTGCGAGTCTGGGGAACGGCGGCTCCGGGCGAAACCGTCACCGTTACGTTTCGCGGCGCCAGTGCATCTGCTGTCGCGGATCGTAACGGCAGATGGCTGGCTGCACTTCCCGCCTTTCCGGCTTCTGACCGGGGGGCCGCTTTGAAAATCAGTGGAAGGACAACGGTTACATATGATAATGTACTGACCGGCGATATCTGGCTATGTGCCGGACAATCCAATATGCAGTTTGAACTCAGTCGAGTGAAGAACGGCGCAAAGTTGGCGGCAGAAAGCACGAATAACAAAATCCGCCTGCTGCAAATTCCGCTTGCCTGGAACAGGAATCCTGTAAATCATACAGATGCGAAATGGCAGGAGTGCATGCCGGAGACGGCAGGGAATTTCTCGGCAGTCGGTTATTTGTTTGGCCGCAGAATTGCTGATCAAACCGGAATTCCGGTTGGTTTGATAAATATATCCTGGGGCGGCTGCCGCATCGAGGCCATGATTGATGAAAATGCTTGGAAAACAGTTCCGGTTTCCCCAAAGGTTGCCGACGGCTTTCGACGCGAACTTGCCGATATGGACATGAAAGATGACAATGAGTTACGGGAGGATAAGCAGAGGCTTGCGTCCGTATTGTACAATGCAATGGTATATCCATTATCCCCGATGTCGGTAAAAGGGATGCTGTGGTATCAGGGCGAAGACAACCATACAGAGGGAATGGAATATGCGGAGAAGCTGCAGATGCTGGCATACTCCTGGCGAAAATGTTTTCAGCAGGAGTCCATGCCTGTCTATATTGTACAACTTCCGCCTTTCGGATACGGAGAGGAGCCGCCTTTTTTCCTTCCGCGTTTCCGAATGGCTCAGCAGATGTTTGCACAATCCGATCCATATTCCGGTTTCATTGTTACCACAGACTGCGGTGATCCGAACGATATTCACCCGGTTGATAAAATCCCATTGGTACATCGCCTGGCCGATCTGGCGCTTTACAAAAGTTATGGGATCGGTAATTCAGAAGCCCTGGCTCCCACTTGTGCAAAAATCGAATTCAAACGTGATCAGGCTGTTGTTTCGTTCATGAACGCGAATGGCTTGAGGAGCAGAGACGGGAACGCAATCAGCCATTTGGAAATTGCCGGTGCCGACAAGATTTTCCATCGGGCAAATGGCATTATTTGCAATGACCGATTATTGGTATCGTCTCCTTTGGTAAAAGCACCTGCATATCTGCGTTTCGGCTGGCATAAAACAGCAAATCCGAATCTGGTAAACCGCTCGGGAAATCCAGTTGCACCGTTTTCCAGCTGCAACCATTCAATTTCCTTTTGAAAACCATGGATAGGAAAGATTGTCAAAGCTGAAACACGCAGCGAAGCCGCCCGTTTTCCCGCCGCTTTCTCCCGGTATCCTGACGGCTGGATGCCGGGGCGGAATAAATTTGATCTTTTCCTGATTCAGCTCTTGACAAACGGGGATAAATCCATCATGTCTAATATAGACAACATGTTGTCTGGTGCGGTTTGCAATTCAATGTACAGGACAAGCTGATGATATGGAAAAGAAGCGCAGCAACATCCGGGATCTTGCGAAAGCGGCCGGGCTTTCGGCCGGAACGGTCTCGCGGATACTGAACAACCGCCCCGGAGATATGAAGATTCCGGAAACCACTCGCGCCCGTGTGGTCGAGCTGGCCCGGAAGATGGAGTACGTTCCGAATATTCACGCTCAGCGGCTGTTTTCGAAACGTTCCGGCGTGATCGGGCTGATTATCCCGTCGGCGGAACGCAACGGCTCCCCAGTGTTCGGCTGTACGCATCTGTCGCATGTGCTGGCCGGAATGGAGCGGGAGCTTGACGCGACCTTCCGGCGGCTCGAGCTCCACCCGGCCGGTCGCCGCCGCCGTGACGCTGCCCGGGCTCCCGGCCGGCCGTTACCGCCTCCGGCGCGTCAGCAACGGCGGCGCCGAAGAGGGAATCGTCGGCAACGGCGGATTCCGGCTGCTCCTGACTCCGCATGAACTGCGCGTCTATGAGCTCATTCCCGTCGATTCGCGTCAAATCAGGCCGCGGAAATGACAGGAGGGAATGCGTCAGAGAGCGGATTGCATGATGAGCCATGCGGTATAGGCAATATAAATCAGGAGGAGGAAAACGCCTTCCAGCCGCGAAATTTTCCAGCCGGTGCGCATGATCGGCAGCAGCAGGACCGAACAGAGAAGCATGACGCCGAGGTCGACATAGCTGAGCGTCGCGTTCCGGAGCGGGGAGATCAGCGGAGCGATGCCGAGGATTGCGAAGACGTTGAAGATGTTCGAGCCGACCACGTTGCCGATGGCGATATCCTTTTCGCCGCGGACGGCGGCGACGACCGAGGTCGCCAGCTCCGGCAGGCTGGTGCCGACTGCGACCAGGGTGAGGCCGATCACGGCGTCGCTGACCTGCAGCAGCCGGGCGAAAAATACGGAGCCGGCGAGGAAGAGCTTCGCGCCGAGGATCAGGAGCGCGAGCCCGGCGATGGTCAGGAGGACGGCGGCGGGGAGGCGCATTGCCTTGGCATTTCCGGAGGAGACGGATTTCCGCGCCTCCTCGACGACGGCGGCGTTGACGGCCGCTTCGCGCTTCGCCTGCCGCACGCTCCAGGCCGTATAGAGGATGATCGCCGCGAAAAAGATTGCGCCGTGGATGCGGCTGATGCCGTGCCCGGTCAGGTAGAATATGGTCAGCATGGCGGCGGCCAGCAGCATGACCGGCGCGTCGAACTGGAACAGATGCGTGTTGACCCGGAGCGGGGTGATGACGGCGCAGAGTCCGAGGATCAGCGCGATATTGCAGATATTCGAGCCGACCACGTTGCCGAGACTGATGTCGGCGTTGCCCGCGATGGCGGCGTCGACGCTGACCACCAGTTCCGGCGCGCTGGTGGCGAAGGCGACGAGCGTGAGCCCGATGACCAGCGGGGAGATGCGGCATCTCTCCGCGATGCGCACGCCGCCGCGCACGAGAAATTCCGCGCCGTAATAGAGGGCGGCGACGCCGGAGGCGCCGTAGAACAGGTTCAGAATCGTTTGCATGAAACTCCCCCGGGTTCGGTCAGTTGTTTTTCCGGAATTTGGAAAAATAGCCCTTTTTTGTAGAATGTCAAGCGGAAATTTTATGAAAACGGGTTATATTACGAAATCAGACAGAGGTGATGAATTCTATGGAAAACAAGGCGGAAACGGCGAAACGGCTCTTTCTCTCCGGGGCGAACTGCTCCCAGGCGGTGATCGGCGCGTTTCAGCCGGAGTGCGGGATTGATTTCGATACGGCGATGCGCATCGCTTCGGGCTTCGGCGGCGGCATGGGGCGGCTGCGCGAGGTGTGCGGCGCGGTCTCCGGCATGTTCATGGCGGCAGGGCTGCTGCGCGGCAGCTCCGATTTGCGGGATAAGGCGGCCAAGGATGCGCACTATGCGCTGATTCAGGAGCTGGCGGAGGCGTTCCGGCGCGAGAACGGTTCGATCGTCTGCCGCGAGCTGCTCGGGCTCGGCGCCGCGCAGGCGGACCGGCCCGTCTCCGAAGCGCGCACGCCGGAGTATTACCGCAAGCGTCCGTGCGCGGAGCTGGTGGCATTCGCAGCCGGGCTGCTGGAGGAGAAACTGAAGGAACGGCTCCGGGCGGAATCCGGAGTCGGGCAGTAACTGGGAGATGCCTGCGATGAAGAAAGTGAAAATCACGGTTCTGAAAACGACTCTGGACGAGGAGCTGGCCCGGGAGTACGGTGCGGAGGGGCTCAAGGCATGTCCGATGCTGAAGGCCGGGCAGGTCTTTTACGCGGATTACGCGAAGCCGGATGGTTTTTGCGACGAAGCCTGGAAGGCGATTTATCAGTATGTGTTCGCCCTTGCGCACGGCGCGGGGGAGGGGCTGTTCTACTACGGCGACTGGATTCGGAAACCGGGCGTTGCGATCTGCAGCTGCAACGACGGGCTGCGGCCGGTGATCTTCAAGCTTGAAGCCACCGGCGAGACGTCGGAGATCAATTACACGCCGGTCCACTGAAAAAGGGCCGCGGCCCGTGTTGTTTTTACCGGAGTGTTGTGGTATGGTATGTTCCGGAAAGGAAGGCGGGAGGCGCCGCCGGTCGGCAATCATGTTTTTCGGAAATAAACGGCTTGCGCTTCTCGTCATCATCTACATCGGCTTCATCAGTCTCGGGCTGCCGGACAATATCCTCGGCGTCGCCTGGGACTCCATGCGGACGGAATTCGGAGTTCCGGTCTATTATGCGGGGTTCATCTCGACGCTTCTGACGCTCTGTTCGGCCGTTTCCGCCTTTTTCAGCGGCGCGATCCTGCGCCGCCTGGGGACCGGGAAACTGCTGGTGATCTGCGGTTTCATGACCGGCTGCGGACTGCTCGGCTATGCGCTTTCCCCATTTTTCCGGGTTCTGCTGCTGTTCGCCGTTCCGCTCGGCTTCGGGCAGGGGGCGATCGACACCGGCATGAACTACTTTGTCGCCAGGCACTACACGAGCCGGGACATGAACTGGCTTCACTGTTGCTGGGGAATCGGGGCCAGCGCCGGTCCGCTGATGATCACGCTCATTCTCTCCGCCGGGTGGAGCTGGCGTTGCGGCTACGGCATCGTCTCCGCCGTGCAACTGTGCCTCGCCGGATTGTTTCTGATGACCTTGAATCTCTGGAAGGAGACCGGAACGGGCGGAGACGGCGGCCGGGCGGAGGCGTTCGAGGGGAAGGTCCGTTACAGCTTGCGTTTTTTCTGCTGCCCGCTCATGATGTTCCTCTACTGCGGCGCGGAGTATTCGCTGGGACTGTGGGGATATCTGTTCCTGACTCAATGCCGGGGATATTCGCCCGAAGCGGCCGGATATGCGGTCACCGGATACTGGGGGATGCTGACTTTCGGACGCTTCCTGCTCGGATTCATTGCGAACCGCCTGGGAAACACCCGGCAGATCCGGTTCAGCACGCTGCTGGGGCTGGCCGGTGCCGTGCTTCTGCTCTCCGATCTCCCGTTTCTGCCGGCGGCCGCGCTCGGCCTGATCGGATTTGCGTTTGCGACCTTCTATCCGGCCATGATGCATGCCGCGCCGGAGCGGTTCGACGATGCGACCGCCGCCACGGTCATCGGCTATCAGGGCGGAGCGGCCATGCTCGGCATCGCTCTGCTGCCGGCCGGATTCGGTTATCTGGCCTCCGTGTTTTCGTTCGATCTGCTGCCGTATTTCGCCGGGGGCGTCTGTGCGCTTCTGTTCCTGATTCAATGGAAAGTCGACGGTTCCGGGCGTTCCCGGGCATGAAAAATCGCGGGAACGGCCGAAACCGTTCCCGCGATCCTGTTGCCGGCGGCGCTGTTACAGGTCGTTGTGCCAGGCGTCGACAAGCTCGCTCGCGTTCACCTCGGTGACGCCGGGGAGCGACTTGACGAAGGCGATCGCCTGATCCCGGCGCTCCGCCTCGTCCGTATTCGGGCTGCCGGTGTTGACCAGGATGTCGAAGTCGGAGAAGTCGAAGTAGCCGGAGATGTCCAGCCCGAGCTCGTCGAATTTGCCGGTCAGCTGATCGACGAAAGCGTAGAGCGCCTCCATGTCGGCCTTCTCTTCATAGGTCGCGGTCAAGACGAAACCAAGTTCCTTGTACTCGCCGCGATGGGTCTTTTTACGCAAACGTTTTTTCATTGTTTTCCTTCCTGCGTGTTGATCCGGTCCCTGTGCCGGTTATTGGGCCGCCGTGAATTTACGGTTCATTTCTGCATAGATTCCATCGAGGGCGAGGAGCTCCTGATGGGTCCCGATTTCCGCGATCCTGCCTTTGTCCATGACCACGATGCGGTCGGCGTTGCGGATGGTCGAGAGGCGGTGCGCGACGATGAAGGTCGTGCGCCCCTTGACCAGGCAGTCGAGCGCCTGCTTGATCTGCGACTCCGACTCGACGTCGAGCGCGCTGGTCGCTTCGTCGAGGATCAGCACGCGGGGATCGCGCAGCAGGGCGCGGGCGATCGCAATGCGCTGCTTCTGGCCGCCGGAGAGGCGGGCGCCGTTCTCGCGCACCTGCGTGTTGAGCCCTTCCGGCAGGGAATCGATGAAGTCCAGCAGGTCCGCGCTGCGGACCGCGCTCATAAGCTCGAATTCCGACGGCTTGATGCCGTAGCAGATGTTTTCGCGGATCGTGCCGTCGAACAGCAGCGTCTCCTGCGTCACGACGGAGATGAATTTCCGGTAGCTGCGCAGATCGAGATTGTTCATGTCCTGTCCGTCGAGCAGCAGCCGGCCGCTCGAGGGCCGCACGAAACCGATCACGAGGTGCGCCATGGTCGACTTTCCGGCGCCGGAGGAGCCTACCAGCGCAATGGTTTCTCCCTGCGGCACATGCAGATTGATATCCTCGAGCGCATGTTTGTCGTTGCCCGGGTAGGAGAAGCTGACATGTTCGAAGACGAAATCGCCCTTGACCTCGGTGACCTGCGGCTTGTCCGCATTGAGCTCGATGTCCGGACACTCGAGCACTTCACCGATCGAGCGGACCGATTCGAGCCCCTTCGTGATGGCCGGAACGCAGTTCATCGCCGCCATGACCATCGTGGTGATCGAGCTGAAATAGCCGGTCAGCAGCACGATGTCGCCGACGCCGATCTTGAGGAATCCCTTCTGGTAGAGGTAGGCGATGAAAATCAGCGTGCAGAGGTTGAACAGCATGAGGAGCACCCAGTTGACCGAACCGAAAATCGAATTGATCCAGTCCACCTGAAGTCCGGTGTTGCGGATCTGCTCGAGCTTCTGGTTGACCCGGCCGATCTCAACCTCCTCGACGTGGTGCGCGCGGGTGATCGGAATCAGGCGGATCATTTCGGTGACCCGGCCGGACATGTCCTCAATGCTCTGCCGGAAGGCGCGGTTGCTTTCGCGGATCTTCTTGCGGATCGCCATGAAGAGGCCGACGGCAAGCGGCACGGCGGCCAGGTAGAACAGGACGAAGAGCGGCGCCTTGACCAGCGTCACGATGATCGCGATGACGATCGTGCAGACGATATGCGGAACCGTGTCGAGCAGCATGCGCGTCATGTTTTCGATGCTTTCGACATCGCGGGTGACCTTGTTCTGCAGCGACCCCATTCTGGTCGAGGTGTGGTATGGAATCGACAGATGCTGAAGGCGCGTGCAGAGCGCGGAGCGCAGATTCATTTCGACGGAACGGCACGGCACGCTCATGAGTCTCACATAGAGCATGTGCGTCGGAATGTTCTGGACGATCACCACGAAGCCGATCGCCAGAATCTCCCAGAGCCGCCCGATGACCTGCTCCAGCGGCAGCTCCCGGTTCGTGATCAGGTTGATCACTTCGGCGGTCAGGATCGGAATCAGAAAGACCGGCGCCGCCTTGACCAGGTACATGAGCCAGACCAGGACGAAGCGGCCTTTCCATTCGGAGTAGAAATCGATATAGTTTCTCAGAGGTCCGCGGTTGCGGTATTGACGATGCAGAAACTCTCTCATTTGTTCACCTGAAAAAGAGAAGATACGGCAGTTGCGGCCGTATCCGTGTAAATTTTCTTCCCGCATGCGGGAAGGAGAACGGAAACGGGAGGCGGCGGCCGGAGCCGCCTTCTCCCGCGGAACCTCCTCAGATGATGGTCTTCTCGGTTTCGCCGTCGAAGATGTGCGCCTTGGGCAGCAGCACCGCGAGGCTTTCGAGCTCGCCGACCCGGAGCTTTTTGTGCGGATCGACGCGGGCGATGAAGGAGTTTTCACCGGTGTTCAGATAGACGTAGGTCTCCGACCCCATCGGCTCGACGACTTCGATTTTCGCCTTGACCTTCGGCATGTCCGGGGCCTTTTCGGCCTCGTCGGAGCCGAGGTCTTCCGGGCGGATGCCGAAGGTGACTTTCTTGTCGACATACGGCTCAAGCCTGGACTTCCACTCATCCGGAATGGCGAACTCGAAACCGGGCTCAACGAAGGTGAGCTTGCCGTCCTTGTTCGTGATGACGCCATCGAAGAAGTTCATCGGCGGCGTGCCGATGAAGCCCGCCACGAATTTGTTGCACGGATTATCGTAGAGCTCGAGCGGCTCGGCGACCTGCTGGATGATGCCGTCCTTCATGACGCAGATGCGGTCGCCCATGGTCATGGCTTCGGTCTGGTCGTGGGTCACGTAGATCATCGTGCTTTCGAGGTGCTGGTGCAGCTTCGAGATTTCGGTGCGCATCTGGACGCGCATCTTGGCGTCGAGGTTCGACAGCGGCTCGTCGAAGAGGAACGCCTTCGGTTTGCGCACGATGGCGCGGCCGACGGCGACGCGCTGGCGCTGGCCGCCGGAGAGCTGCTTCGGACGGCGCTCGAGGTACTCCTCGAGGCCGAGGATCTTCGCGGCTTCCATCACGCGGTACTGGATGTCCTCCTTCGAGAAGTTGCGCAGCTTGAGCCCGAACGCCATGTTGTCGTAAACCGACATATGCGGATAAAGCGCGTAGTTCTGGAACACCATCGCGATGTCGCGGTCTTTCGGCGCGACATTGTTGACCACCCGGTCGCCGATCTTGACCGTCCCCTTGGAGATATCCTCAAGCCCGGCGATCATGCGCAGCGTGGTGGATTTGCCGCAGCCGGAGGGGCCGACGAGGACCATGAATTCACGGTCGCGGATTTCGAGGTTGACGTCTTTCACGGCGGTCACGCTGCCGTCGTAAATCTTGTAGACGTGCTCCAGAATCACTTCTGCCATAATAAAGAACCCTTTTCTCTGCGGTCCGCGACGCCGGAGCAGCCTCTGACGACCTGCGGGGAATTCCGGCTCGCTCGAGCCGGCCCGTCTCCGGGCACATCCGGACCTGTTATCAGCTGGCAATATAGAACCGGAGACGGCCGATTTCAAGCCGCATCCGGATTTTTCCGCATAAAAAAACGCCGTGTCGCCCGGACACGGCGTTCCCCAGCGGCGGAACGGATCAGAACTCCTCTTCCTCTTCGTCGTCGAATTCCTCGTCGAACTCCTCGTCGAGGTCCTCGTCGTCAAAGACTTCATCGTCGAATTCGCCGCGCTCGAAGATATCGTCCTCCTCTTCGTCGAAATCCTCGAAGAGCTCGTCATCGTTGATGCCGTCGTCGAATTCCGACGGGTCCTCGCCGAGGAAGGAGGACGACGCGCTGATGACGGAACCGCATTCCGGACAGCAGCCGTCTTCGGCTTCTATCGCGCTTTCACTCACTTCAATATTGCAATAGGGACAAATTGTAGCCATATCACCAGCCTCCTTCTTAGGTCAGTTTCTCCGGTACTATATTGATACTTTGCAATTTGTCAAACCGGGAACGAAAAAAAAACGTTTTTTTCTCGGGAAATGCGATGAATTACTTCACCGGATCGGGGGAGTCGTACAGCCGGAACAGCCACTCGCCGTCGAGCGGCGCGCCGTCGAGTTCCGAACGGCCGTAGTTGCGCTGGCGGTCGAAGAGCAGCGAGCATTTGCCGGGAAAATCGACGATTTCCAGCAGGAAAAGGCCGCTTTCCGGCATGACGGGGAAGCGGAGCTTCACGAGCCCCGGATGTTCCACCGCGCGCGTCACCGTGCGGCCGTTGACCCGGAAACGAAGCCGGCCGGCGCTGTCGGCCAGCAGCGTCCATTCCGCTTCGCCGGGCTTGTCGAAGTCCGGAAAGCGCTTGGCGAGCTTCTGCCCGCGGCGCATTTCGATTTCGCTCCAGCCGCCGAAGGTCATCGGGCCGTAATCGAGCCGGTAGGGTGTGCCGCCGAAGGCGACGACGGTTCCGTCCGGCCGGCAGAAGCGCGCCAGCGCCGCCTCGAGGTTGTTCCGGTAGAACTCGTAGCCGGAGCTGACGAGCCAGAAGGCGGCGACCAGCCCGCCGCCGCCGCAGAGCAGCAGCTGCCGACGCCGTTCCGGGGATCTCCGCCAGCGCCGCAGGAACCAGGACGCGAAGCCGCCCGCCGCAACGGCGACAAGCGGAAGGATCGGCGCCCGGAAGCGCGAGAGAATGTAGAAGAGTGCGGTCGCCGCCCAGTAGGCCGCCGCGCAGTAGACGAGCAGCCAGAGCCGGACGTCGCGCCGCCGGTACGCCCTGACGGCCGCCAGCACGAGCCCGGCCAGGCCGAGCGGCAGCAGCACGAGGCTGCGCCCCGGCAGCAGCCAGCGCAGGATCAGGCTCGACTCGGCGCCGCCGCCGGGACCGAGAAGCGAAACGTTGTTCGGAATTTCCCGCCAGTCCCAGAAGAGCAGGAGCTTGCGCAGCTGCAGCTCGAAGAACGCGGCGGGCTCGCGGCGCATCCACTCGAACATCTGGGCCGGTACGCCGACGCCGTTTTCGGCGCGGTTCATCATGCGGCCGTACGCTTCGGGGTACTCCATCGGCCCGGCCGGAAGTTCCGGATCGCGGCCGCCGGCCGGCGCTTCCGGCGAATTCCCGAGCGCGAGCACGGCGTCGGCCGCGGTCGACGGGCCGGAGAGTTTTCCGGTCACGCGGGTGTTGTGGAGAGCGAAAGGCAGCTGGACCAGAAGCACCATTGCCGCGAAAAGCCCGGCCGCCGCCGCGATTCGGCCCGGACCTGCTTTGTGCTGCCGCCCGGCCCAGATCAGCGCCGCCAGCAGCCCGGGCAGGAAGAAATTGATGTTGCCGCGGGTCAGGATCGCGATTCCGGTCACGGCTCCGACCGCCGCCCAGCGCTTGAGATTCCAGCATTCGCAGGCCCGCAGCGCCAGGTAGAAGAGAAGCATGAGGTTGAAGGTCTGGAGCGTCTCGTTCTGGTGGTACGGCGTATTGAGCAGCAGCGGCGTCGAAATCGCCGTGAACACGGCGGCGATGCAGCCGGCGGTTTTGCCGAACAGCCGGGCGGAGGCCAGCCCGGCGAGATAGCTTGTCGCCGCCCCGAGCAGCGACTGCACGAAGATCACGAAACCGATCGAACCGCCGGAGAGCAGATAGCAGCCCGGCAGGAAGACCGCATAATAGAACGGCTGATAATAAAAGGGCCCCGTATATTCGCCGGCCGCCATTTCGCGCCCGAGCTTCATATACGTGGCAAGGTCGGTCAGCACCGAAGGGGCATAGACGCTGTTTCGCCCGCCGTTGACGGCGCCGAGCTCGGCCCAGACGCCGAGACGGAGCAGGAACGCACAGCCGGCGATGACGCCGAGCATCAGCAAAAAACCGCGGCCGGAACGGATTCCGGCTGCGGTACCCCCTCTTGACGCCATGCCCGCCATCAGACGGTCATGAGCTCCTTTTCCTTCGCGGCAAGTTCCTTGTCGAGCGTGGCGATGTAGCGGTCGGTCAGCTTCTGGATGTCGTCGAGGATCTTCTTGAGCTCATCCTCGGTGAACACGCCGTCTTTCTGTGCTTTTTTGGCTGCTTCGTTGCCGTCGCGCCGGATGTTGCGGAGCGCGACCTTCGCTTCCTCGACGAACCCTTTCGCCTGCTTGGCCAGCGTCGCGCGGCGGTCCTGGCTGAGTTCCGGAATCGGCAGTTTGATATGAGTGCCGTCGTTCATCGGGGTGATGCCGATGTTCGAGGCGAGAATCGCTTTTTCGACCGCGGAGAGCGCGCTTTTGTCCCACGGCTGGATCACGAGCAGCCGCGGTTCCGGCGCGTTGATGCCGGCGAGCTCCTTCAGGCGGGTCGGGGTGCCGTAATACTCGACCATGATGTTTTCGACCAGCGACGGAGAGGCTTTCCCGGTGCGGATGGTGTGAAAGCTGTTGACGAGGGCCTCTTCGGTCTTCATCATGTGCTCTTCGAGTTCGTCAAGAAGATTGGCCGGATCCAATTGCATGGTTTTTCTCCTGGTTTTGTTTTGCTGTTTCCTTCATTGCGTAAAATAGCAAGCTTTCCGGCAAAATGCAAATAAAAAAACACCCGAATCGTCGAAAATTCGGGTGAAAAAAGAGCGGTACGGTCACCTTGTGTTCTTCTTCAGCGCTTCGAGCAGCACGCGCTTGCGCGGGTTGTCCGGGGAGGGGACGACGCTGCGGAACGCCTTCCCCTCGTGTTCGATGCTCCATGCGTCCCATTCCCGGAACGCGTGGTAGGCCCAGTCCCAGCCGTACTCCTCGAAGAGCTCGATCATGTCCGCGAGATAGCGGTCGCCGCCTTTCGCCCAGTTGATCACGCTGAATTCCCCGACGAAGATCGGGACGCCGTGCTTCTTCTGGAACTCGATGACCTCCTTCATGCTGACCCGCAGCTGCTCCTTGTCCCAGTAGACGCCGTCGATCACGCCGGGATACGACCAGCGGACCTGACCGAGCACCCCCTGATGGGTATAGGCGTGCGGGCTGTAGAAATGCGGGCTGTAAATGACGTTGCGGTCCGCGAGCGGCCGGGTGTTCGCAAAATCCGGCTCGGTGATGATCGGCGTGTCGGGATCGACCTCCCGGATGACTCCGACCAGCCGCTCCGAGATCGCGAGCCACGGGTTTTCGACGCCTCTGACGTAGTTCTCCGCAACCGGCTCGTTCAGCAGGTCGTAGCCGTAGATCTGCGGGTTGCCGCGGTAGTGCGACGCAAGTTTCCGCCACGCCGCGTCGAGGGTGTCGAGGCTGGTCCCGGCGCCGAGGATGTTGCTGGCCACCTGACTGATCCCGGTGCCGGGGCCGGTGTGCAGGTCGATGGCGACTTTGATGCCGTGCTCTCTGAAGAGCGGCATAAGTTCGTCGAGCCGCTTGATTTCGGAATCGATCCAGGCGAGGTATTTCTCCGGTGTCGAGATGTCCGCCTTCGGTTTCACGTTGAGGCCCGGATTCATCTGGTAGCGGATCAGGTTGACGTTCCATTCCGCGAGCGTCCCGACCGCTTCGGGCGACAGGTCGCCGCCGGACATGAAGCCGCGGAACTTCGCGCCTTTGCCGGGGCCGCGCGGAATCGCCTGCGCCTCGGCATTCACGGCGGGCTTCCCCTCCGACGGATCGTCGGTTTCGACGCAGCGGAAGATTCTGACGCCCGCAACCTCGAAGGTTCCGGAGGCGTTCTGGATGCCGAGCGACAGCGTGACCTTATCCGCGTTGTCCGGGATGTTTTCGACGATGCAGACCTTCGTCCAGCCGTAGGTGCCGTAACGCCGCAGCGGCTCCGGATGACGCGTTTTTCCGCCCGCCGAGATCGCGAGCATGACCTTGCTGCCGAAATACGGCTGCGGTCCGCGCGTGAGTTCTTTGCCGCGGACGACGGCTTCAAGCTGGATGAGGCCGCGCAGCTTCGCCGGGTCGAGTCCGATCGACATCCAGCGCGTCCCCCGCTTCGGCAGGACGAAGGCCACGGCGGGGGAGCCGTCCGGCCCGCCTGCCGGAAGATATTGCGCGGCGGAGCTGTCGGTCCACCGTTTCAATGCGCCGGCCGAACGGAAATCGGCCTCCCACAGAAGTTCCGTATTCCGGTAGGCGGCGGACAGGCAGGCCGAAGCGGTCAGCAGGAGCAGCAGAACGGTTTTTTTCATCGTCATGATCCTCAATCCTCCACGAAGGCGCGGCTGCGCAGGTCGATGTCGCTGCTGACGTAATCATAGTACAGGACGGAGGCCCGTCCTTTCCAGCCGGTCCGGTTGGCGGCATGTCCGTCGAGGAACAGGATATTGGCCGAATTGCCGTGGTTCGGGCCGACGTTGCGGGAACTGCCGAGCCAGCATTTGCCGTCTCCTCCGGCGATGACGCCGACGGCGGTGTTGATGTATTCGTTCCCCGAGCTGCCGAGCAGGTTCGAGTAGTCGGAATCCAGGACGGCGTAGGTCGCGGAAGGCTTCCGGTAGCGGGCGGCTTTGGCGAGAGGCCCGGTTTCGGTTCCGTCGAGGCCGCGGATCAGGTTCTGCACGATGCCGTAGCTGACGCGGAGACTGTTTTTAGCAGCCAGAACAGAACGGTCGGACGGACAGCGGAAGATTTTCCAGCTGGCGCCGTCTGTGAGCGGCCAGCCGCTGCCGCCGACCTGTCCGCCGAGGTAGCCGCGCCCCCAGCTGTAATCCCAGCAGCTCAGATGCCGGTTGTTCACGCACTGCGGCGCGATGTAATCGCCGTTGTCGCCGATATACTGCACCATCGCCGACCCCATCTGTTTCAGGTTGGACAGGCAGGAGCTCCTGTACGCCTGTTCGCGCGCTTTCTGGAGCGCGGGCAGCAGCATCGCCGCCAGAATCGCGATGATCGCGATGACGACCAGGAGCTCGATCAAGGTGAAGAAAGTTCTGTTTTGTCTCATGGCACCTCTCCGGTTATATTGGGGTTCTACTTATATTATACTGAATAACCGGTCCTGAAACAATATGGTTTTGGTCTGGATTTGGCATCTGAATCATCAAAAAATACACTTTTATTTCAATTCGTGCTGGAAATATCCGGAATGCGGCGGTATTGTGCCGGAAACAGGGAGGGCAGCGGCGTGAAACGGGCACAGGGCAGCGAGGTTTATTCCCTTTCGCGTTTCGACACCGTCGAAGCGCGCGGAATGACCGAAAGCTGGGATTTCGGCCGGAAGAACATGCTTCCGGTCTGGCCGGAGTTTGCGGTCCGGCAGTTTTTCCTGGCGGGCAATTTCTTTTCGCATACCTGCCCGTCGATAACCGCGTTCGAGCTGCCGCTCGACGGCGATCTGCTGATCGAGCACAATGACCGGATCACGCTGGTGAAGCCGGGTTCATTCTGCATCCTGCCCGCCGGAGAGGACAACACGCTCCGGACCGGTCCCTCCGGCTCGTGCCGCAAGCTTTCGGTCGGCATCTGCGGCCAGCTGATCGCGCCGTTTCTGGCCGCCCTCGGTTTTTCCGGCGGCCGCTGCCGTTTCGACCTGACCGAGCCGGAGAGAGCGTACCGGCTGGTCGAAGCGATGTTTCCGCTGCTGCGCCGGAAGGATCCGGCCGATGTGGCGGAGCTCTCCGGCCTGGCGATCCGTTTCCTGACCGAGCTGAGGATGCAGCAGCCGCATTGCCGGGAGCCGCTGATCGCGGATGCGATTCGCATTTTCGAATTCAACCTCGGCAACCCGATCGCGCTCGGCACCGTCGCCGCGGAACTGAACCTTTCGGAGCTGAAGCTGATCCGATTGTTCAAGCTCCACCTCGGCGTGACGCCGAAGGCGTATCTGATCGCCCTGCGCATGCGCAGGGCGGAGTCGCTTCTGGCCGGCTCGGTGCGTCCGGTCAACGAGATCGCACTCTCCTGCGGATACGGCTCCGCCCGCTGCTTTTCACGCGAATTCAGGAAAAAACATGGAATTTCCCCGCTTGAGTTTCGCCGCCGCAGCTTGACAAATCCGGTCAGGAGTGATCTTTTAAACGATGATGAATAGAACGGAACAAAACCTGCGCCGCCGGCTGCGGCGGCTCTGCCTGCTCTGTCTGGCGCCTCCCGCGGCGCTGGCCGGAATCGTGCTGTTCGCGGCGGGGTGCATGGCCGACCGGGTCATCTTTCAGCCGCCGGGAGGCACGCCTGCTGTTCCGGGGACAACGATGCTCGAAGTCGCCGCCGGCCTTTCCGTCGCCGTGCTGTATCTGCCGCCGCCGGAGGGAGGATATGTGCTGCTCTACAGCCACGGCAACGCCGAGGATCTCGGTTCGGTGCGCTACCGGATCAGGCAGTATGCGGAGCGCGGTTACGGCGTCGCCGCATACGATTACGAGGGGTACGGGCAGAGCGGCGGCGAACCCTCCGAGGCGGCGGCCTGCCGGGACATCGAGCGGGTCTGGCGCTATCTGGTCGAGGAGCGCGGCGTTCCGCCGGAGTCGATCGTGATTTACGGCCGTTCGGTCGGCAGCGGCCCCTCCTGCTTCCTCGCTGAAAAGGTTCCGGCCCGGGCGCTCGTGCTGGAGGCGCCGTTCAAAAGCACTTTTTCCGTGGTCGGCATGGGCTGGCTGCCGTTCGACCGGTTCCGCAACATCGACCGGGTGGCGAAGATCAACCTGCCGCTGCTCATCATCCACGGTACGCGGGACACAGTCGTGCCGTACTCCCACGGCGAGGCGCTTTTCGAGGCGGCTGCCGGGCCGAAGCGGCTTTACACCGTCGAGGGCGGCGGCCACAACAACCTGCTCTTCAAGGCGGGGGAACGCTACTGGGAGACGCTCCGGGAGTTCCTTGCTTCTCCGGAACGGAAGGAGTAAAGCGGGGCAGGCGGCGCCCGGGAAGGGCCTCCCGTTCCGGCATGCGCTGCCGGATCAGTGATTTTGCGGGACCGGATGCGGAGCGTGGCCGGGGCTGCCGCTGTACCGTTCCCGGCTCATTCCGGATCAATGAACCGGAATGAGCCTTTTTGAGCGATAAAGCATAATTTTTTGATTGTTTTCTGGAAGTCGTGTTCTTTTCCGTCGGGTATAATATTGGTGCAGTCTCCCGGAAAACACAATCATGCCATTTGCTGGAGGGATTTCATGAGAAGCAGCTTTACACTGATCGAATTGCTCGTCGTTATCGCCATCATCGCAATCCTTGCTTCAATGCTGCTGCCGTCGCTGAATCAGGCGCGCGAGACCGCCCGCTCGTCCAACTGCAAAAACAATCTCAAGCAGCAGGGGCTCGCCATGCTGCAGTATGCGTCCGACAACAACGACTGCTTCGCGCGGCACAGCAACGGGAGCGAGGACTCCGGGAACCGCTTCTGGACCTGGCTGCTGGTTGCGGACGGGAAGTATCTGGCGAAGAAATCATTCGTCTGCCCCTCCCGCAGCGGTTCGCCGGACTGGGTGAGAGAGCTCTGGAACGATCCCGGCAGGTTCCTGACCAGCTCGGACCATGCCGGCTGGTACATCTGCGACTACGGCATGAACCATCAATATGTCTCCGGGGTGAAGCTCAGCCGTTTTCCGGCGGCCTCCCGGACGCTGCTGATCACGGAGTCCGCCGACGCCGACCGCGCCGAAGGCGACCTCCAGCCGTTCGGTTTCCACCGGATCGATGCGAACTACGATGCGAATTACGCGGTCGCCTGGCCGTCGCACCGCGGCAATTCCGAAATCAACGCGGTTTTCGCCGACGGCCATGTCGTGTCGGAGCGGGGACCGGCGGGCGAGGCCGGCGCCAGATGGCTCATGTCCACCCGCGGCAGCAGGATCGGCTGCCCGTGGGTGGACTCGAACTGGAACGATAACGCACCCTGGAACTTCTGGATTCGTCACGACGGCTGGTACAGATGGTAAGCGGGGGAGGGGAGTTTATGCGGTTGACGGTATTTCTGCTTCTGGCCGGAATCGGCGTCGCGGCATTCGCCGGGGCGGAGACGGAAAACGGAAAACGGATCGTCCGGGCCGATGAGACCTGGAAACCGATCGATATGTCCGCTCTGTCGGTCCGGCCCGGCAGCGCGCTCGACCTGAGCGGCATCCACGAGCCGGGCCCGGCCGGGAAATACGGCCGGGCGGTGATCGGTCCGGACGGCGGCTTCCGTTTCGAGAAACGCCCGGACAGGCCGGTCCGCTTCTTCGCGTTCAACGCGTTTGCAAACCACCTGATGACCTGGAAGGAGTCGATGCTTCAGGCCGCGACTCCGGAGGAGACCCGGAAGAATATCCGCGAGTTCGCCGCGAAGGTGCGGCGCCAGGGGTACAACATGGTCCGTTTTCAGGGCGTGGATCTGCTGCTGATGTCCGGAAAGGACGCGCCCGGCCGGGCGCGGTTCAGCCCGGCGAACCTCGACAATTTTCAGTATATGCTGCACTGCCTGAAGCGGGAGGGGGTCTACTTCGGCATCGACCTGTTCAGCTACACCGGCTACGAGAAGTTCCCGAACCAGTGGTCCGATGCGGTTGCGAAGCGTTACAAGGAGCGCATGTACTTCGATCCCGAAGCACGGCGGATGTGGCTTGACGGCGTGAAGGCGCTCATGACGGCCGTGAATCCGTATACCGGGCTGTCGCTGAACGACGAACCGGCGCTGGTTTATGTCGATATGCACAACGAGCAGGAGCTCGGCATCTGGGCGGCGAAGGAGCCGCTCCGGGCGGAAGGCGTCCGGCTTCCGGCGGAAAGCGCCTGGCGCTCGTTCCTGAAAAAGCGGTACGGAAACGACATCGGCAGGCTCGGAAAGAGCTGGAACGTCCCCGTTGCCTCCTTCGATGCCGTCCCCCTGTTTTCGAAGAAGGACCTGTACGCCTGGGACGCCAGAGGGAAGGATGCCAATGAGTTCCTGTATGAGATCGAGCGCGGAATGCTCGACTTCTACCGGCAGGGGCTGGAGGCGATCGGCTGCCGGACGTTTGCGACGCTCTACGACGTCCTCGGCTATTTCCGCTTCACGTCGATCCGGCGCGACGTGCCGGTCATCACCGCGCACGGCTACCACAACCACCCGACGGCCAACAGCAATCCGGGATCGCGCATGGATCAGAACAGCATCGTCGGCAACGCCGCGGTCTATCTGCGCTACATGTCGACCATGCGGGTCTGGAACCGTCCGTTCCTGATTACCGAATATAATGCGCCGTTCTGGGGCAGATACCGCCACCAGGAGGGGCTGCTCCTGCCGTCCTACGCGTCGCTGCAGGATTATGCCGGAATCACGGTCCACTCGCTGGCCGTCACGCGCATTCCGGCGGAGCTGGCGGATTTTCAGCTCGGCCGCGACCCGGTCGGCCGCGCCGGGCAGGTCATCGCGGCATTCGCCTACGGGCGCGGAGACGTGGCCGCTGCCCGGCACAGGGTCGGAGTGGCGCTGGACGACGCATTCATGCGCGATCCGCGCAATATGAACAGCGGCGTCAGCTCCGAGCAGAACCGGCTCGTGCTCCTGACCGGGCTCGGCGTCGTGCTGGACGGAGCCGTCCCCGCCGGACTGCCGCCGTATCCGGCGCTCGATCTGACCATGCCGCCGTCGCAGGGCAGCCGGATCGCGGCGCAGACCATGTTCACGGTTCCCGTCGATACGAACAATGTCCCGGATTTTGCCGGAATTACCGCAAAACTGCGGGAAAAAAACATCCTGCCCGCCGGCAACCTGACCGATCCGGAAAAAGGCGTTTTCCAGAGCGATACCGGCGAACTCGTCCTGCGGACCGGGGAGAATTGCTTCACGGTGGATACGCTCCGGCTGAAGGGCGCGGCATGGGAGGGGGGCGAACTCCGTCTCTCAAACCTCGTTTTCCGAAGCTCCCTGCCGTGCACGGCCGCGCTGATTTCTCTCGACAAAGCACCGCTCGGGGAGTCCCGCCGCATGCTCCTTGTTTTTTCGACCGACGCCCTGAACAGCGGCATGGAGCTCTCCGCCGACCGCAGGGTTCTTCACAAGCCCGGAACCCTCCCGGTGCTGCTGGAGACCGGGACGCTCGAACTCACGCTCGACTGCTCCGCAAAACTGAAGTGTTTCGCGCTCGGGATCGACGGAGAGCGCCGCGAAGAGCTTCCGCTCCATATCGGCGGCGGCAGAATCCGGCTCGCCATCGATACGGCAAAGCTCAGGAACGGCCCCGCCCTCTATTTCGAACTGGCGGAACGATGAAACTCTCCGACCGGAGAGGTCGAGGCATCTCCGGGGAAAAGGGCCGTTCCGGCGAAGGGGGAGGCTAGAGTTTCAGGGGCCAGGCGAGACGCAGGGCGCCCGCGACGATGAGGGCCGGCAGGAGTGGTTCCCGGAGCAGCAGATGGAAGACGGCGTAAACCGCTCCTCCGACGATCCAGCCCGCAGCGGAAAAGGTCGTGCACCAGCTTCGCGGAAAGGCGGTTTCCCTGCCGATGCGGCCGCGGACCGCTCCGGCCGCCAGGGCGGCGACGGCGGTCACGATGATCCAGGTCGGCTCTTCGACGATGAGGCTCTGCGGAATCAGCCAGACGGCCGGAAGGACGATTGCCGCGAGCGCGAGCACGCGCGCGGCGCGCGCCCGCAACGGCAGAACGACGAAGACGAGCCCGACGCATCCCCAGATCGTCGAGGCCGGCACGCCGGTGAAGAGCTCCCGGCAGGACATGGCGCTGCAGGCCGCCAGCAGGACGAGGACGAATCCGGCGGAGTTCTCCATCAGCGCAAAGCCGTACGGGTTCCGGCCGTACCTGCCGAAGTAGAGCCGGATGGCGCCGTAACCGAGCAGGAAGCAGAACAGCGTCTCATAAAACCATTCGGGCGAAACCGGTTTGGCGAACGCCGGATCGTTTTCCGGCGCGGGCAGGACCGGCGGGGACGGTGTGTAATAGAGCGCCGCAAAAATGCCGGCTGGGATGTGGTTTTCTTCGCCGAACGGTTCGAGCAGCGCGCGCAGCCGTCCGTCGAGCAGGTCCAGGTCGGTGGAGACCGCTTCGCGCGACGCGGCGACCCGTTGTCCGCGCGTTCCCGGCAGGACGGCCCACTGCGCTTCGGCGGGGAGCAGCAGCCGGTTCACGGACGGGAGCACGAGAATGCCGTTTTTCGGCTCCAGCAGCTCCCAGAGTTTCTCCACGAAACCGCGTCGTGCGGCTTCTCCGCCGGACGGAAAGGTGTCGATGTAGATCAGGTTGAACTTTCCGGCGAGGGCGGCGACCGCCCGGCCCGGAAGCCCGTTGTGCGGCTTGAACTTGCTCCAGTCGCGGCCGGGGAACCGTTCCGCCTGAGGCCAGATGCTTTCGACGCCGGCGACGAACGGCATGCTGCACCAGACTTCGGGGAGCAGGGACGGCCGGTCGGAGAGGAAGAGGACGCGCGCAGAATCCGAATTCGCCATGAGGATGGCCGGGAGCGCCGCCGCCACCTCCTGCGGTTCGCCGGCGGAAACCGCCGGCCGGCGGTTCAGCATTCCTTCGGCGAACAGGATGGTCGATACCGGCAGCAGCGCGATCATGCATACGCGCAGAACCCAGTGCGCTCCGACCCAGAGGATCGTCGAGGCGAAGAGGATGGGAAACAGCGCAATCTGAAGCGTCTGGGCGGCGAACGCATGGCCGGGCAGCAGGAATACCGTCAGGGCGAACGATACGCCGAACACGGCGCGGACTCCTCCCGACCGCACCGGCAACGCCGTGAAATAGCCGCCGGCCAGAATTCCGCAGATCGCCAGCGCCGCCCGCGGCCCCGGAACCAGGCTGAACAGAAAAAGCAGCAGCGCCGGCAGGATGAGAATTCCGCGCAGCCCGTGCCGTTCGCGCCAGCTGCCGACCAGGACCGCGCCGAAGATCGCTTCGAGCGCGATGATGATCAGCGATACGCCGGGGATGCCGAACAACCCGGAGCCGTGCTCGAGAAGCTCCATCGTCCCCGCGAAGGCCGAGCCGAGAAAAATTCCGGGAAAAGCGGCGCCGCAGATCATGCGGGCCGCCCGCTCCGTCCGCCGGGCGAAGGGGGAGGTTTCCCATCCGGGAAGAGGTTTCCTGCGTGTGTCAGTCGTCATCGGCGCTCCGGCTTGGATTCTGTTTTTGTTCAATATACTGTTAAACTTTGAAAAAATCCAGTAATGCGGGTTGCTATTTCGGGGGAAAGGTCTATCTTATCGTACCTGAGTGAGTACCCATTATTAAGCGGGAGGAATGAATGACCATGGATATCAAGGATTTTCAGATACCGCGCCTCGGCCGGGCGCAGCTCGATTCGCCGCTCGACCCGTCGACCGCTTTCATCGACGACGGCGCGACCGTCGCCTACGACAGCGATGCCGCGAAGCTGGCCGAATATGTGCGGAAGGGAAAGACGATTCCGGCTTTCGAACTGGCGGGGCCGCGCGCGAGGATCTATCACGACCCGTCCTGGTGCAAGGCGGCGGTGCTGACGGCCGGCGGCCTCTGCCCGGGGCTGAACGACGTCATCAAGTTCCTGACCAGCACGCTGCGGGGTCAGTACAAAGTGCCGATCGTCTACGGCATCCGTTACGGCTACCGGGGGCTGAACCCGGCCAGCAAGCTCGCTCCCATCGTGCTGACCGACGAGAACACCGACGACATCCACGAGCAGGGCGGCACCATCCTCGGCTCCTCGCGCGGCGAGGAAGACACCGGCGTGATGGTCGATACGCTGATGCGCATGAACATCAATCTGCTGTTCTGCATCGGCGGCGACGGCACCGCGCGCTGCGCGCACGACATTGCGATGGAGGCGCAGCGTCGCGGGCTCTCCATCAGCGTCATCTCGATTCCGAAGACCATCGACAACGATATCAGCTTCATCGACAAGTCGTTCGGTTTCGAAACCGCCGTCGCGGCCTGCAGCCGGTTCGCCTCCGGCGCGAACAACGAGGCGAAGGGCGCCTACAACGGCATCGGCCTGGTGCGGGTCATGGGGCGTGATTCGGGCTTTATCGCGGCTTATGCGACGCTGGCGAATTCGTACATCAACTACTGCCTCGTGCCGGAACGCAAATTCACGCTGGAGGGCGAGGGGCCCGATGCGCTGCTGCCGAACCTCGTCGAGCGCATGAACCGCAAGCACCATGCGGTCATGATCGTCGCGGAGGGCGCCGGCCAGGAGCTTTTCGACAAGCTGCCCGAAATGCACGACGCCTCCGGGAACCTGATCCACAACGACATCGGCATCCTGCTGCGCGATAAGATCAGGGAGCATTTCAAAAAGCTCGATATCGAAGTCAACGTCAAATACTTCGACACCTCGTACGCCGTCCGCAGCGGCCCGTGCCACGGAGCCGACGCGGTGTTCTGCGCGATGCTGGCGCAGAATGCCGTGCATGCCGCGATGGCCGGACGCACCGATATGGTGATCGGCCACTGGGGGGACCATTTCACGCACGTGCCGATTGCACTCGCCACGCGCGAGCGCAAGAAAATCGATCTTCACAGCCAGCTCTGGACCAGCGTCCGGGCCAGCACCTGTTTCTGAAAGGGGTTAACGATGCAGGAACATCTGAAAAAAGTTTCCGCTGCGATCGACAAGCTGCTTGCGGCGGACCGTTATCCGCAGACCATCCGGCCCGATTACCTGCGCGCCGCGGTTCTGGACTATCCGCAGAACGGCGGCAAGCGGCTCCGGCCGGCCATTCTGATCTGGTGCTGCCGGCTGCTCGGCGGCAGGGAGTCGGCGGCCCTCTATCCGGCGGCGGCGGCGGAGGTCTGCCACAACTGGACGCTCGTGCACGACGACATCATCGACCAGGATACGACCCGCCGAAACCGGCCGACCTGCCACGTGGCGCTGGCCGGCGGAAGCCGCAGCCGTTTCGGCCTCGCCGCGGCGGAAGCGGACCGCACCGGGCGCGATTTTGCGATTCTGACCGGAGACATCCAGCAGGGGTGGGCGAACGATCTTCTGCTCCGGGCGACGGAGCACGGCGTTCCGGCGAAGGTGACGGTCGGCGTCATGCGCCGTTTTCAGGAGCTGGCGAACCGTGAGCTGATCTGCGGGGAAGCGCTCGACGTCGAATTTTCGCTGCGCATGCTCGAGTCGATCGGGCTTGACGAGGTCCGCGAAATGCTTCGCGGCAAGACCGGCGCGCTGCTGCGCTTCTGCGCCGAAGCCGGCGCGATGATCGCCCTCGAAACCGATGATCCGGAGACGCCGGAGGTCAGGAAGCTCGGGGAGTTCGCCCTGGCTGCCGGGAACGCCTTCCAGCTCCGCGACGACTATCTCGGCATCTTCGGCAACTTTGAGATGCTCGGCAAGTCGCTCGGCGGCGACCTGCGCGAAGGCAAGGCGACGATCCTGCTGCTGAGTACCCTGCAGATGGCCTCCGCCGCCGACCGCAACCGGCTCCTGCGCATGCTCGGCCATCGTGAATATACGCCGCACGACCTCGAAACAGTCCGCCGGATCATGGTCGACTCCGGCGCCGCCGGCGTTCTCGAAAGGGAGGAAGCCGAGCTGGCGGACCGGGCCAAGTCGATCCTGAAGGAGTTTCCGGCCAACGTCTACCGGAAGTGTCTGCTCGAACTGGTCGATTACCTGATCGAGCGGGAAAAATAAGCGCCTGGGGCTTCCTGGAGGGAAGGAGGGCGAAACGCCCTCCTGTTTCCGTTTCAGCGGCAGGCTTCGGCGGCGAATTCGCGGAAGGCCTTCAGGTACAGCGCGTAATCGTCGAGGGTGACGGCGGGCGGAGTCTGGTGGTCGCAGCTGACCAGGAAGCCGCTCTGCCGCGCGGTCGGCAGCAGGCGGGCGAATTCGCGTTCGATCGCCTCTTCGCCTTTGTCCATGACCATTTTGTCGTATCCGCCGAGCAGGAGGAACTTCGGGTGTTCGCGCCGCAGTCTGGCGACGTCCACGCCGGCCTGGCGCTCGAGCGGAAAGATTCCGTCGATTCCCGCCCGCTCGAACCAGCTGACCGAGCCGGTGATGTCACCGTCCGAGTCGAGAAAAACCTTGACGTTGTGTTTCCGGAGAACCGGGATGATTTCGCGGTAGTACGGCAGCAGGAATTCATCGAAAAGCTCTTCGGAGATCATCGAGCCGTGGTTGTAGCTCATATCCTCCGCAAAGCTCATGAATTCGGGTTCATAGCGGTCGAAGATGCAGTCGAGCACCTTCAGATTGAATTCGAGCTGGTCCTGGTTCAGGCGCTTCATGAGCTCCGGCTGGTCGTAGAAGGCGTAAAGATGGTTTTCGATGCCGAAGAGATTGCGCGGGAACCAGAAAAAGCCGTCGAGGGTGAACCAGAAGACCGCGTCGCCGCGCTCGTGCTGTTCGCGGTAGCGTTCGAACGGCTCGAAATCGACTGCGTCGAGATCGTGAACGGCGCGCGAGGCGCGGAGCTGCTCGTATTCCGCGAGGTCGCGTACAAGCGGGCTGCCGTGCGGAACCTCCGGCGTCCGGGCGTTGGTCGGGCGGACCCAGCTCTGCACCATGAGGTCGAGCCCGAAATGCTCCTGGAGTCCGACCGTGTCGAAACCGGCCGGGAGCCCCTGTTTCCGCCAGTTTTCGAGAGTCAGATGCCACCACGGAGCCCATTCGATGACGGGGAGGCGGTCGGGCTTCTCGAAATTCAGGACTGCCTGGAAACGCTCTCTTGTGTTCATGTTTCGGCCTTCAATTGACTGAAAGTTTGTAGATTCCGTTTTTGAGTTCGAAGGAAAGGGTTCGCGCGAGCTCGTCCATGAGCTTGCGCGATTTCTCCTGCTCCGCGCCGAAATATTCGGTGATGAAGCCGGACATGTCCGGGATGGTCAGTTGCACCGGCAGCGGTTCCGGCGGCTGCAGCGCCGCGTCGATGGCGGCGCGGCCGAGTTCGAGAATCCGGCTCATGCGGAACAGCAGCGGTTCCACTTCCATCTCCGTGACCGGCGGAGTCAGGCCGAACTTCCGCGCGAACGGCTTCATCATGAAGAAGAAGCGGATGCGGGAGAAAATTTCGTTCACCTCGCTGACCCGGAGCACTCCTTCTGAGGCGAGGGCGCGCATTTCGGGCGGCAGGACGGCCGTGATTTCGGCTTTGGTCGCGGAGGTCCGGCCGCGGAGCCGGGCGACCGGGCCGCCCGTGATGCTCTCGATCGCGAACTTGCGCTCGTAATACCGCGCCAGTTCGAGGTACAGGTGCGGGTCGGCTTCGTGAATGCCGAGGATTTCGACCGCGCGGGCGACTTCATGCACCACCCGGTCGAAGATCGTATCGGAGCAGGCCAGGAATTTCTGCAGGAATCCGGCGACGGAAACCGGGTCGGCATCGACCGCGACCTGCCGGTCTCCGCCGCTCTGGCGGAACAGCGCGGCGACCTCCGGGAAGCCGGTCTCCTCGAGCATGCGGATCACGGCTGCGGCGAGCTCCCCCTGGCCGAAGACGGCGTCGGGACGGTTGCTGTTGAGCAGCGTGTATTCGACTGCGAGCGCGATATCCTCGGCCATATAGCTGCTTTCGCGCAGCCCGGCCGTGAGGAAGCAGTTGATGAGCCGCGTCTGCAGCTCGACCGGGTCGAACCGGACGCGCTCCCCCTCGTGATCCTGAATATAGATGATTTTTTCCGCTGGTTTAACCATGATGCTGTTTAGTATACCACGTTTCCCGGTTCACGGCAAGCTCTCCGCGTCCGTTTTTTTTGAAAAAAGCTGCCGGGAGGGGGTTGCTATTTGAGTGCGCCGCGATATATTATCATGTTTTATTGTATTTGGACATAAACCATAAGCAACCACAATATGGGAGTCGAAACTGTGAGTTATTCCGTACTCGTGTTCGTCAAACAGGTTCCGGATACCCAGAACATCTCGGGCGATGCAATGACGCCCGAGGGGACCGTGAACCGGGCCGCGCTCCCGGCGATTTTCAATCCTGAGGATTTGAATGCGCTGGAACTGGCCCTCGAGCTCAAGGATCGCTACGGCGCGCGCGTCGTGGTCGCCACGATGGGCATGCCCGCCGCCGCCGAGGTTCTGCGCCAGTCGCTCTACCGCGGCGCCGACGAAGCCGTGCTGGTGACCGACCGCGCTCTGGCCGGCGCCGATACGCTTGCGACGAGCTATACGCTCTCCTGCTGCGCGAAGAAACTCGGTCGCTTCGACCTGATCCTCTGCGGCCGCCAGGCGATCGACGGCGACACCGCGCAGGTCGGTCCGCAGCTGGCGGAAAAGCTGAAGATTCCGCAGCTCTGCTATGTCGAAGAGGTCAAAAGCCTCGAAAAAGGCAAAGTGACGGTCCGCCGCGCGATCGAAGGCGGCTACGAGATCCTCGAGTCTCCGCTCCCGGCCCTGCTGACCGTGATCGACGCGAACGAGCCGCGCCCGATGAATGCGAAGCGGCTTATGAAATACAAGCGCGCCCGGACCGTCTCCGAGATCGCGAAGTCCTGCGGGAATTCGAACTACACCGACGCCGAGGCGGTGGCGGAGGCGCAGAAGAAGCTTGAGAAGGACGGTCTCCTGATCCGGGAGTTCAGCGCGGCCGACATCGACGCCGATCCGGCCCGCATCGGGTTCCCGGGATCTCCGACGAAGGTAAAGAGCGTTATGAGCGTGGTGCTCACCGCGAGCGAGGCGAAGAGCGTTCCCGCGACCGATGAGGGCATCGGTCTCTTGATTCATGAACTCATCAGCGATCACACTCTGGGGTAAGCATCATCATGGCTGAAAAAATTGGAAACGTCTGGATTTTCATTGAGCAGGAAGGCGGAAAAATCGCCGATGTGAGCCTCGAGCTCGTCTGCAAAGGGCGCGAACTCGCCGCCAGGCTCGGCGTCAAAACCGAGGCGCTGCTGCTCGGCGACAAAGTCGAAAGCTGCGTCGACACGCTTTACAGCTACGGCTGCGACACGGTCTATCTGGTCGAGGACGCGCGGCTCGAGCCGTTCACGGTTCTGCCGTATGCGCGGGCCATCGTCGACCTGGTCCGGGAGCACAAGCCGAACATCCTGCTCTTCGGGGCGACGCTGAAGGGGCGCGAGCTTGCGCCGCGCGTCGCGTCGGAGAAGCTCGGCGGGCTGACCGCCGACTGCACCGATCTCAGGATCGACGATTTTGAGGACAAGAAGAACAACAAGAGCTATACGAACAAGCTCATGCAGATCCGTCCGGCCTTCGGCGGCAACATCATCGCCACGATCGTGAACACCTGGGACGATCCGCAGATGGTGACCGTCCGCGAAGGCGTCATGAAGATGGACGCGCCGGACCCGTCCCGCAAGGGCGCGCTCGTCAGGGTCAAGCCCGCGCTCACCGATGCCGAGACCGTGGTCAAGGTCATCGAGCGCGTCCGCGCCGACAAGGAGGTCGACCTCAAGGGCGCCCAGATTATCGTTGCGGGCGGCTACGGCGTCGGCAGCAAGGAAAATTTCAAGCTGATCTACCAGCTGGCCGAAGCGCTCGGCGGCGAAGTCGGCGCTTCGCGCGCCGCGGTGGATGCCGGGTGGATCGATCACGATCATCAGGTCGGGCAGACCGGCGTGACGGTCCGTCCGCGCCTCTACATCGCCTGCGGCATTTCGGGTTCGATCCAGCACGTCGCCGGCATGAAGGAGTCGAAGAAGATCATCGCGATCAACACCGACCCCGGCGCGCCGATCCTCAGCGTGGCCCATTACGCGATCGTGGGCGACCTGAATACCGTGATTCCGCAAATGATCAAAGCCTTCAAGGCCAAAGCGTAAGAGGGGTGGATTCCAATCATGGCTAACTTTTTCAAAGACAACAGCGATCTGGTCTTCACGCTGAACAATCTCGACCTGGCCGAAGTGGCCGCGCTCCGTGAGGACAACTACAAACTCGCGCAGCAATTCGACAACGCGCCGACTTCGTTCGAAGACGCGCTCGACAACTACAACCGCGTACTCGAGATCGTCGGCGAAATCTGCGGCGACCGCATCGAACCGCGCAGCCGCATCGTCGACGAGGAAGGTCCGCATTTCGAGAACGGCAAGGTGACCTATCACCCGGAGACGGTCCGGAATCTGAAGGATCTCGAGCAGGCCGGCGTCATGGGCGTCATGCTCGAACACCGCTTCGGCGGGCTGAACTTCCCGGTGTCGGTCTACACGATGATGACCGAAATGGTCTCCCGCGCCGACGGTTCTCTGCAGAACATCTTCGGGCTGCAGGACATTGCCGAGACGATCAGCTTTTTCGGCTCCGAGGAGCAGAAGCAGAAGTACCTGCCGGGTTTTGCGTCCGGCGAGTTCGACGGTTCGATGGACCTGACCGAGCCGGACTTCGGCTCCGACCTGCAGTCGGTGCGCCTGCGCGCCTGGCAGGATGAGAAGACCGGCCAGTGGTATCTGAACGGCATGAAGCGCTTCATCACGAACGGCTGCGCGCAGGTTCACCTCGTGCTGGCCCGTTCCGAGGAAGGAACCACCGACGGCCGCGGACTCTCGATGTTCATCGCCGAGAAGTGTCCGCAGCTCGTCGTCCGCCGCATCGAGCACAAGCTCGGCATCCACGGCGTCGCAACCTGCGAGCTCCAGTACAACGACGTTCCGGCCCAGCTCTGCGGCAAGCGGCGTTTCGGCCTGATCAAGTACGTCATGAGCCTCATGAACGGCGCGCGCGTCGCGATCAGCGGCCAGGCGGTCGGCATCGCGGAGGCGGCCTACCGCGAAGCGCGCAAGTATGCGTCCGAGCGCATGCAGTTCAAGAAGTCGATCGACCGTTTCCCGGCGATCTACGATATGCTGTCGGGCATGAAGGTCAAGCTCACCGCCGCCCGTGCGCTGCTGTATGAGACGACCCGTGTGGTCGACCTCCGCAACGGCTACAACGATCTCGTCGAAAAGAGCGAAAATCCGTCGGCCGAAGATCGCGCGAAGCAGAAGTACTACAACAAGGTCGCCGCGGTGCTGACCCCGATGTGCAAGGCGCTCGCGACCGAAATGGCGAATCAGGTGACCTACGACGCGATCCAGATTCACGGCGGCACCGGCTTCATGAAGGATTTCAACGTCGAGCGCTTCTACCGCGACGCCCGCATCACGAACATCTACGAAGGCACGACGCAGCTTCAGGTTGTCGCCGCGATCGGCGGCGTGATCCAGCGCGACAACGACGTCCGGATCAAAGAGCTGGCGGAGCTGAACTTCGAAGGAAAGCTCGCGCGTCTCCGCGACAGGCTTATGGAGCTCCATGCCCGGCAGCTCGAAGCGGTCAGGTTCGTCTCCGAGAAGAAGGATCAGGCGTATCACGACCTCATGGCGCGCAGCCTGGTCGAGATGGAGACCTATGTCTTCGTCGGCCTGCTGCTGCTGCGGGACGCGCTGAAGTGCGAGGAGCGTGCCGCGATCGCCGAGCGCTGGGTGCTCGACGCGGTTCCGGAGTTCGAAAAGCGTTTCATGCGCGTCACGTCCGGCGACGTCACGCTGATCGACAACAATCGCGACATCATCGACTACTGAGTGGTCGGAATATAACGAAACCATCGCGGCGGAACGTCCCTACGGAGGCGTTTCGCTTGCGATATTTAAAGAGGAAGCCAAATTATGAGTATGAATAATGCCTATCTGGCACGTGCGAAGAAGATGATTCCGGACCCGCAGATTCTCTCCGTCGTCGCGGCGAAGCGGGCGAAGCAGCTTGCGCTCGGCGCCCGGCCGATGATCAAGTGCGACTCCGAAAACTATCTTGACTGGGCGCTGCTTGAGATCGCCGAGGGGCTGCTGAGCTACGAGTTCGGCACACCCGGCGACAACTCTTCCGCCCTGCCGACGCTCGGGGCCGAGAACGATCCTCCCGAGACCGAAGCGTAAGGGGGAAGCATGGCGAATCAACCGGTTGTCGCTGTCCTGATGGGCAGCAAAAGCGACCTCCCGGTCGTGGAGGGGGCGTTCAAGGTGTTCGACGAATTCGGGATTCCGTACGAAGCGCATGCGATGTCGGCGCACCGGACCCCGGTCGAAGCGATGGAGTTTGCCGCGAATGCGGAGAAGAACGGCTTCAAGGTCGTGATCTGCGCCGCCGGCATGGCCGCGCATCTCGGCGGCGTCGTCGCCGCGCACACGACGCTGCCGGTGATCGGCATCCCGATTGCGTCGGAGCCGTTCAACGGGCTCGACGCGCTGTTTTCGATCGTTCAGATGCCGCCCGGGATTCCGGTCGCAGCGGTGACGGCCGGCAAGGCGGGCGGCAAGAATGCGGCGCTTTACGCCGTGTCGATTCTCGCGCTTGGCGACGCCGCGCTGGCGGAAAAGCTCAAGGAGTTCCGCCGCAAACAGACTGCGCAGGTCCTGAAGGCCGATGCCGAGCTTCAGGAAGAGTTGAACCGCCGTTGAGGAATATCCGGAGGCCGGGGCGATGACGGTCAGTATGGTGATCGGTGTTTTCGTCAAGATCTTTTTTCTGCTGACGCCGTTTTTCGTGCTCTCCGTCTACGTGACGCTGACGCGGGGCGAGGAGCACATGACGCGGCGGAAGCTGGCGGTCCGCACGACGGTCGCCGTGCTGGTCATCGTCATGATCCTCTATCTGTTCGGCGAGGCGATTTTCCGGTATCTCGGCATTACGCTGGACGCGTTCCGCATCGGCTCCGGCATCGTGCTGCTGCTGAGCGGGATCGAGGTTGTGCGGGGAACCGGGATCCCGGCCGGCCGCCAGTCGAACGACGACGGGGATATCGCGGTGGTTCCGCTGGCGATCCCGTACACGGTCGGCCCCGGCACGGTCGGTACGCTGCTGCTGATGGGGGCCGGCGCCCCGTCAACCGAGGTGAAGATCACCGAGATTCTCGGCATCATTTTCGCGGTCGGCGCACTGGGGTTGCTTTTGTTTTATTCGGATACGCTTGAGAAGGTATTGAAGCGCAAGGGATTGAATATCCTGAGCAAGCTGACCGGGCTCTATCTGGCCGCGCTGGCCTCGCAGATCATTTTCGAAGGAATCAAGAATATCATGCAGGGCGGGTCATGAAGGTCTACATTTTCTGCGATCTCGAAGGCGTGAGCGGAATTCCGGCCGGCTGCTTCATCAGCGGAGAGCGCCCGGAGCTCCGGGCGGTAGCCGCGCGCTGCATGGCCGGGGACATCAACGCCTGCATCGCGGGTTGTTTCGAGGCCGGGGCGGAGGAGGTCGTCGTCCGCGACGGGCACGGCGCCGGATTCAATGTCAACTGCGAGATGATCGACGCGCGCGCCGAGCTGGTGCAGGGGGCTTCTCCGCAGGTCCGTTTTCCCGGCATCGAGGGCGCCGGCGCACTGATTCTGCTCGGTTATCATGCGATGGCCGGGACCGAAGGCGCCGTGCTGGAACACACGTTTTCAAGTGCGACGATCCAGAACATGTGGCTGAACGGCCGGAAGGTGGGCGAGCTCGGCATCGATGCGGCGATCGCGGCGGAGCACGGCGTTCCGGTGGTGCTGGTCACCGGGGACGACAAATGCTGCCGCGAGGCGCAGGAGCATATTCCCGGCGTTGCGGTCTGCTGTGTGAAGCAGGGACTTTCGACGCAGGGGGCGCGGATGCTCTCTCCCGCCAGAGCGCAGGAAAAAATCCGCTGCGCTGCGGCGGATGCGCTGCGGCGGCTTGCGGAATTTTCTCCGGTCCGGTTGAATTATCCGGCCACGCTGCGCTGGGAGCTCGTGGAACGCCAGATGCCGCCGGGCGGGCCGGAGATCGTCCGGATCGATGGGCGGACCTATGAAAAGAGCGGTATGTCGGTCGAACGGCTTCTGATCGGGTGAGCTTATGGTTTCCCGGATTTCGGAGCGGGACGAGGTCGAAGTCTTTATTGCGTTTTTTCCGGACGGAGGCCGGTTCCGGGGCTTGTCAAATCCGGGGAACGGGTGTAGATTTTTCCTGTGACGGATGGAGGGTTGGATGAAACGGGTCTTTTTGTTTCGTTTGCCGAACGATATCGGAAAGCTGATGGCGCTCGCCGCGCAGATCCGGGAGCTGGACGAATACCGGCGGCTGGACGGGAAGACCGCTTACGCGCTCGACCTGGCGCTGGAGGAGATGGCCGGCAACATCATCAAATACGGATACGATGTGGCCGGAGAGCGGATCATTGAAATCGAGATCGCCTTCGGGGGGCGCGCCGTCACGCTGACGCTGCGGGATGACGGACGACCGTTCAATCCGCTCAATGTGCCGGAAGAACCGGAGGAGGGGGATGTGGACGGCCGCCGCATCGGCGGAGTCGGCGTCTATCTGGTCCGGAAGATGGTCCGGTCGATGGAATACCGGCGCGAGAATGACAGGAATGTTTTGACGCTTCATATTGACAGGGGGAATTAGGCCGGAATGGAAATCTCGTTTTCTGAGCAGGACGGCGTTACGGTCGCGGCGCTCTCGGGCAGACTCGATTCCGCGACCTCAGGGGAGGCGCAGCAGGCTCTCGCCTCCGGGCTCGACGGCTGCGGCCGGCTCCTTCTGGATCTGGAGAAGGTGGCGTATGTGAGCAGCGCCGGGCTGCGGGTGTTTCTGATGCTGGCCAAGCAGTCCCGGGCGGCCGGCGGCCGTCTGGCGCTCTGTTCGCTCGCGCCGGAAGTGAAGGAAGTGTTCGACATCAGCGGGTTCACGGCGCTGTTCATGTTGCTGCCGGACCGGGTTTCCGGCCTGAACGCATTGTCGGATTGAGGAAACGGAAGGGGAAAGCGTGAAAATCAATACGGATATTGTGTTTCGTGAGGAATTCGACGGCACCGGGATTTTATTCAATCCCGATACCGGCGATACTTACGGGTTGAATCATACTGCGGCATTCATCTGGAAGAGCCTCGAGGCCGGAATCGGACCGGACGGGCTGCTTGCGGAGCTTGCCAGGCATACCGAGCTTCCGCCTGAGGCGGAAAACGAGGTGGCCGCATTTTTGCAGGAGCTGAAGAACAAAGGGTATCTTCTGCTCGACGACGGCCGGTGATCCGGCCGCGGTTTTCACATCTTGGAACCTTTGGGAAAGGATGACTGAGTGGATGCATCTGTCAACAGCGGGGTTGTGTGTTTACGCAACCTGGCTGCAAATTTAAAGCGCGACATCAATTTCGACGCGCTTCTCACACCCGAGCTCGAGAAGGAGCTCGACGGAGACCCGGTCAAGGGGCTGCTGAAGCTGGCTGCGGGCCTCCAGCTCGAGCCGGAGTCTCACAACAATGTCACGGAGCTGGCCGACACCTATGCGGGTCCGGCCCTGGTTCAGCTTCAGAACAGGAACTGGGTCTGCGCCGTGAATCTGGCGCAGGTCAAGCAGGATTCGATGACCCTCTTCGATCCGCTGGTCCGGGGCGGCAGCCCTATGATCAGTGTGCCGAAGACGCAGTTCGTCGAAAAACTGGCCGGCCCGGTTCTGATTTTCCGGCTGCTTCAGGCGGTGGACAACCGCAAGAACAGCGCGCTGTTCGGACTGACCGCGATCGGACGGCATCACAATGTTCCGCTGGACATCCGGCGGCTTCTGCACGATTATGCGATCGGCGAGGGGGAAGTCTCCGTGCGGCAGCTGATCGAAATCGCCTCGGACCACAGCCTGAAGGCGAAGAAGGTCAAGCTGCGCTGGAATGACCTCGAGCATATGGGGCAGGCGTTCCCGCTGCTCGGCATCAAGAAGGACGGTTCGTTCCATGTGATCTGCGGCATGCGCCGGACCGAGGAGGGCGATGAGGTCGTCCTGGTTGATCCGGCCTGGCAGGCCGAACACCCGGGCCAGCAGTTCGAATTTGCGAAGCGCGAGGCGTTCGAGGCGGTTTCGGCCGGGCAGGGGCTGCTTGTGAAGCGGGTCTACAAGCTGGCCGACGAAGAGCAGCCGTTCGGGCTGCGCTGGTTCATCCCGGAGTTCCTGAAGCTGCGGGGACTTTTCGGACAGATCGCCATGGCCGTGCTCATGATCAACGCGATCGCGCTGATCACGCCGCTCTTTTTCCAGATCGTCGTCGACAAGGTGCTGGTCAACAATACGTATCAGACGCTGAACGTGCTCGGCATCGGCATCGTCGCGGCGATCCTGTTCAATGCATGTCTCGAATACCTGCGGAACTATCTGCTGCTTTTCGCGACCAACAAGATCGATATTTCGACGGCGACGAAGACCTTCCGGCACCTCATGCGGCTGCCGATCGAGTTTTTCGAGCGCGTGCCGTCCGGCGTGCTGCTGAAGCATATGCAGCAGACCGAGAAGATCCGCGGCTTCCTTTCCGGGAATCTGTTCTTTACGGTGCTCGAGCTGTTCAGCCTCGTCGTTTTCATTCCGTTCCTGCTGCTTTACAGCGTGGAGCTGACGCTGGTTGTGCTTGGTTTCTCCGTCATGATGGCGCTCGTCATCGCGACGCTGATCAAGCCGTTCCAGACCCGGCTGAACGAACTCTACCAGGCGGAGGGCAAGCGCCAGAGCATGCTGGTCGAGTCGATCCACGGCATCCGCACGGTCAAGTCGCTGGCGATCGAGCCGGTCGAGGAGAAGGCGTGGAACGATTCAACCGCCTACGCGATCAAATCCTATTTCCGGGTCGGCAAGATTTCGATGACCGCCCGCACGATCAGCCAGGCGCTCGAAATGCTGATGACCGTCGCGGTCATCTGGCTCGGCGCGATACTCGTCTTCAAGCATGAGATCAGCATCGGCGCCCTGATTGCGTTCCAGATGCTGTCGGGGCGGGTGACCGGGCCGCTGGTCCGGCTGGTCGGCCTGATTCACGAGTACCAGCAGGTCGCGCTTTCGGTGCGCATGCTCGGCGTCGTCATGAACACTCCGGTCGAGCCGGCCGGCGGCGGCGTCCGCAACCCGTTGAAGGGAAACATCTCCTTTGAGAACGTGACCTTTCAGTATCGGCCCGACACGCCGCAGGTCATCAAGAACCTCGACCTTGAAGTTCCGGTCGGTTCGACCATCGGCATCGTCGGGCGCTCCGGTTCCGGCAAGACCACGCTGACCAAGCTGCTGCAGGGACTCTATCCGGTCCAGTCGGGCCTGATCAAGATCGACGGCATCGACCTGCGCGAGATCGACAAGGCGCATCTGCGCTCAAGCATCGGCGTGGTGCTGCAGGAGAACTACTTCTTCAACGGCACGGTCCGCGACAACATCTGCCTGACCAAGCGCAACGCGAGCCTTGAGGAGATCATCTATGCCGCGCGGCTGGCCGGGGCGCACGAGTTCGTTTCGAACCTGCCGAAAGGCTATGATACGATGCTCGAAGAGAATGCATCGAATCTGTCGGGCGGACAGAAGCAGCGGCTGGCCATCGCCCGCGCGCTGCTGACCAATCCGTCCGTCCTGATTTTCGACGAGGCGACCAGCGCGCTCGACCCCGAGAGCGAAAACGTGATTCAGGAAAATCTCGCGGCGATTGCGAAGGGCCGCACGGTTCTCATCATCTCGCACCGCCTCAGCATCGTAAGCGGCGCGGACAAGATCCTCGTGCTGGACAAGGGAGTCAAGACCGACTTTGCGCCGCACCGTGAGCTTCTGTCGCACGACGGCATCTACCGTGATTTCTGGCGGCAGCAGATGGAAAGGAATCTGAACAAATGAGCGATAAGGAAAAATTGAGCGCAAAGGCGATCGAGTTCCAGCCCGATGCGCTTGAAATCAAACACGAACGGCTGCCCTGGTGGGCGCGGCTCGGCGTGTGGAGCGCTTTTTTCTTCATGGCCGGCGCGATCCTCTGGGCCTGTTTCTTCAAGGTCGATGTCGTCGTCTCCGCGGAAGGGAAGCTCGTGACCGATACGCCGAACATTGTGATGAAGCCGCTCGAAAGAACGGTGATCAAGAGCATCGACGTGAAGGTCGGCGAGGTGGTCAAGAAGGACCAGGTCCTTTTCACGTTCGACCCGGTCATGAACAACGCCGAGGCCGAGCGGCTCTCCGCCGAGCTTTCGACGCTGGGTGCCCAGGTCGAGCGGCTGCTGGCGGAGTTCAAGCATCTCCCCTACACGCCGGCCGATCTCCAGAACGAGGACCAGGTCTGGCAGAAGGCGATTTTCGACCAGCGCCAGAAGTTCTTCGAGGAGAAGATCCGCTACTACGACCAGAGCATCAAGCAGATTCAGGCCTCCCAGAACTCCCTGAAGCAGAGTCTGAAAAATCAGACCGCCCAGCTTGAAAAGCTCAAGCTGATCGAGCAGATGTATGTCGAACTCAAGGATAAGAACGCCGCTTCGCTGAAGGAGACGCTGCAGGTCCAGATTCAGACCATGGAGCTGGAGGCTTCGATCGACAAGCTGCGCGATTCGCTCGTCGAGCAGGAGCATCAGGAGCAGACCGCGCTGGCCAGCAAGAACTCGTACATCGAGGAGTGGCGGAACAACATTTCGACGGAGCTGGTCAAAATCCAGCGCGAATGGACCAGCACGCAGAAACAGTTCGACAAGATTCAGGCGCAGCTCAGCTACGACGCGCTGCGCGCGCCGTGCAATGCGATGGTCCATGAGATCGCGAACTTTTCGGTCGGGTCGGCCGTGCGCGAGGCGGAAGCGCTGATCACGCTCGTGCCGCTGGACAGCGAAATCGAGCTCGAGGCGGAGGTGCTGCCCCAGGATATCGGCAAAGTGCATGTCGGCTCCGAAGTGCGCGTGAAGCTGAATTCGTTCCCGTTCCAGAAATACGGGACGCTGGACGGCGTCGTCCGGACCATTTCGGAGGATTCGTTTCAGAAGCAGCAGGGGGAACCCGGCAATGCACGCACCTACTACCGGACGCGCATTACGCTTTCGGGCAAACTTCGCAACATTCCGAAGGAGTTCCGGCTGATTCCGGGCATGGAGTGCCAGGCCGAGATCAAGGTGGGCGACCGCCGGATCATCGAGTATCTGATCCATCCGCTCATCAAGTCGCTGGATGAATCGATGCGGGAGCCCTGATTCCGGGCAGTGGCGGATTCCGGCGCCGCGGCGGTTCCGGAATCCGCGGATTACATGGGCGCAGCCTGCGGGCTGGTCCGATATTTGGGGAAGGAACATGAAAAACAGGACGCGCCGGCTCTATCTGGCCGACTATCTGATTACACCGGACCGCCGGATCGATACCGGCGCGGTGCTCTGCGAAAACGAACGGATTCTGGCTGTCGGAGGGCTCTCCGCCTTCCAGATGGAGCCGGAACTTGAGGTGTTCGAGTTCATGAACGCCTACCTGACGCCGGGATTCATCGACACTCACATCCACGGCGCCGGCGGGTTCGACGCTTCTTCGGTCGATCTTTCGCCGAAACCGATCGAGTCGATGAGCACGATTCTGGCGGAACGCGGCGTGACCTCGTTCTTCCCGACCGTGGTGGCCGCGCCGCGCGAACAGATGCTCTCGAATCTGCAGCGGCTCGCCGGAGAGATGGCGCGCGAGCTGCCCGGCGCGGATGCGGCCGGGATCAATATCGAAGGGCCGTTCATCAACCCGTTCAAACGCGGGGCGCAGGAGGAGGAGTCGATCATCCCGATCGACCTCGGGTATGCGCGCGAACTGATCGAGGCCGGCAACGGGCTGGTCAAGATCATGACCTTCGCCCCCGAGCTCGAAAATGCGGAGAAGCTCGTCGAGCTTCTGCTCGAATACGGTGTGAAGCCGTCGATGGGACACAGCGTGGCGAATGAAGTGCAGACGCTCCGGGCGATCGACGCGGGCGCGTCGTACTGCACGCATCTGTTCAACGGTATGCCGCCGCTGCATCAGCGCGAGATGGGGCTGTCGAGCATTGCGCTCACGGATGACCGGGTCACGGTCGAGCTCATCATCGACGGGAGGCACATTCATCCGCGGATGGTCGATCTGGCCTGCCGCTGCAAGACGTCGTCGAAGCTGGTCGGCATCAGCGACTGCACGATGGCGGCGGGCATGCCGAACGGCGAATACCGGATCGGGCCGTCGATGATCCGGGTCAAAGACGGCTATTCGCAGACCGATCAGGGGATTCTGGCCGGAACCACGACGATGCTGGACACCGGCTGGCATTCGCTGATGAGCGGCGGCCACCTGACCGAGCTTCAGGCCGCCTCGGCGGTCACCAGCAATCCCGCCAACGCCTTTCAGCTGAAGGACCGCGGTCTTCTGCTGCCGAACCGGCGCGCCGATCTCGCGGTATATGAGAGTAACACCAACCGGCCGCTTCTGACCGTCTGCAACGGCCGGATCGTCTATCGTGCCGAGGACAGGAAAAAATGAAATACGCTCTTCTGGACAGCGGAAATCTTCAGAAACTCGAACAGGTCGGCGAATACCGGCTGATCCGCCCGGCGCTGAATGCGTTCTGGCGCCCGGCGCTGCCGCGCCGGGAGTGGGAGGCGGCGGATGCCGTGTTCACCCGTGACAGCTCAGGCGGCGGCCGCTGGAGCTTCAACCGGAAAATGCCGGAATCGTGGACGGCCGAATGGGGCGGTTTCACGCTGAAGATCAAGCCGACCGGCTTCGGGCATCTCGGCTTTTTCGCCGAGCAGTACCGGAACTGGGATTTCTTCCGTTCTGCGGCTTCGGGGCTCGGCGAGGGGGCGAGAGCGCTGAATCTGTTCGGCTACTCCGGCATCGGTTCGATGGCGATGGCGGAGACCGGTGCCGCGGTCTGCCACCTCGATGCGTCGCGCGGCATGATCGAGTGGGGGCAGGAGAACCTGAAATTCAATCCGCAGGTCCCTCCCGCCATCCGCTGGATCGCGGATGACGTGAACAAATTCACGCAGCGCGAGCTGCGGCGCGGCAACTCTTACCATCTGATTGCGCTCGATCCGCCCACCTTCGGACGCGGCTCGAGCGGGCAGGTCTGGAAGATCGAGGACGACCTGCCGAAGCTGCTCGGCGTCTGCAACCGGCTGCGCGAGCCGGGGAGGCCGTTCACGGTCATCCTATCGTGCCATTCGCCCGGCTTTTCCTGCCTGGTGCTTGAGCGGCTGCTCGAGGAGGCGTGCGGGCGGGGCGGCAGGTTCGAATCGTTTGAAATGACGATTCCGGAGTCGACCGGGCGCGAACTTCCGGCCGGTGTTTCGGTCCGTTACACGGTATGAGCGGAAGCGTCTGTTTCAGTTATGCCGGCTACTACCGGCAGCCGGACCCGGTGCCGGAGCACCGGCACTGCGGCACGGAGCTGGTTTATGTGGTGCGCGGCAGCTGCGTGAACAGCATCGAAGGGCAGCTGCATCCGTGTCGCGCGGGGGATATCTGCCTGATTCCGGCGGAGGCCCGTCACGCCCAGCTGGAAAATTCCGGCGACCTGCATACGCAGTACGTCGTATTCAACGATTCCGGCCGGGAGCGGAAGCTGTTTCCGCAGGTGATCCATGCCGCGGAGGACCGCCTGATCCGGCACTGGTTCGGTGACATCACGACACTGTTCGGCGGCAATGCGGTCTCCGATGCGGATCTGCTGCTTGAATTGCTGTGGCGGCGTATCCGGCAGCTGGCGGCTTCCGCCGTCAGGCTGCACGCCTGGCATCCGGCGCTGGTTCAGGCGCTTCGCTATCTGAACGGTCATTACCGGGAGCCGGTTTCGGTCCGGGAACTCGCCGGGGCCGCCGGGGTGAGCGCGACCTACCTGAACCGGTTGTTCCGGGAGACGTTTTCGATGTCGCCGGCCCGCTGTCTCGCGGAGATCCGCATGCAGCACGCCCGGCAGCTCCTGATGAACCGTTACTATCAGATTGCGCAGGTCGCCCGGCTGGCCGGCTACGACGACCCCGATTACTTCTGCCGCCGCTTCAAGGAGATTCACGGCGTCACGCCGCTGACCTACCGCCGCTATCCTTCGCGTTATTCGGACAGCGGGGAAAGCCGGAAACATCTGTTTATCGTTGCCGATCAGGAACTTGATTCCGAGTAAAACGGCAGGCGCCTTTCCGAGTGTTGTTTTGTCCTGTTTTATTGTTGCAATCTCCAGCTGTCCGCTCTTGTCTTTTCCGGGCTTTTTCGGTATAATATTCATAGCCTTTGGAAACACGGTATGGAAAGGGAGATCTGATATGGTTCAGGGAATGTTGCCGGAAAGGGAGATCAGCCGCCGCATCTTCACATTGATCGAACTTCTCGTTGTTATTGCAATCATCGCTATTCTGGCGGCGATGCTGCTGCCGGCGCTGAACAAGGCGCGGGAACGAGCGCGCCAGAGTGAATGCCTCGCCCGCCAGAAACAGGTGATTTCCGGAATGTTCCTGTATGCCGGCGACAGTGCCGATTGGATTGCGGCTTACGATCTTGCGCAGAATTACTGTCTGTTCGGGGATTTTTACGTGAAGCACGGCTATCTGAACAACTGGCAGCTGTTTCAATGTCCTTCCGCGCAGCGCTCCGATTTGAACACGCTGACGTCGATCGGAGTTTTCCGGTACGATCAGGGGAAATCCACCTATTACGATGTGAAGATTGCCGAGCAGGGGGATTATGCGGCCGGCCCGTGGTGGCGCGGCGGCGGGAACGATCATGACGCGATTTTCTATTCCCTGCGGAGAATGCGCGCGCCGGGCGGTACGCTCCTGCTCTCCTGCACGCGCCGCTCGTTTCCGAACGGTTATGCCGGATACGGGAACTGGGCTTTTGCTCCGACGCTCGCCATTACCACCGGCGGAACCGGGCTTAACCACAACGGCCGGGCCAACCTCGCCTGTGTGGATGGGCATGTCGCGTCTCACGGCCGGGCGGAACTGCGGGAAATCGGTTATACCGTGGTGGTCACGTCGGCCGATCAGTGCATCGCGCCGTAATGCGGAGGAGGTTCAGAATGAAAAGAAAGATATGGTTTATCGCGCTGCTTGCCGGGATCTGTATCGGCGCCGCCGCGGCGCCGGAGTTCGGGAATCCGAAATGCTGGAAGGAGAATTCCTCCGGCAGAATGACCATCACCCGCGGAGCGGAGGGGGCTGTCTGCTTCGACGTGAAGTTCCGGCCGGGAACCGATTTCTGGGCCTATCCGGAGTTTTCGCTGCCGGAAGGAATTCCGGCCGATGCGAATTATCTCGTCTTCGAGGTGAAAATGGTTCAGGCGGAGCCGGAAGCAGGCTATCGGCACGCCTTCGTGATGTTCGGTTACAAGGGAGGAGTTGTCGCCTGGACGCCCGCGCCGTGGTGGCAGCTGCAGGTGATCGACCTCTCCCTGCATAAAATCGACCGTCCGGCCGCAAAAGCGCTGCGCATCGGTGCGAATCCGAACAGCCCGGCGCTGCGCTTTCTGGTGCGCAATATCAGGTTTCTCGAAGAAATGCCGGAGAATGATGCGATGCAGGCCGCCGGCCTGATCGGGTCGAAGGCCCCCGCCATGCTTTTCGTCAACGGTGCCGTGCCGGAACTTCGGGTCCGGGAGCATTTTCCGGGGCTTTCGTATGAGGTGTTCAACCATCGCGGTTTCCGCATGGCGCGGGGAGACGTCGCGCCGGACGGCCGCATCCGGCTTCCGTGCCTGCCGTGCGGTTATTACCGGATTGCCCTGGACGCGCCGGGGAAACGAATTCAGGGAACCGGCTCCTTTGCCGTGATTCCCGACCCGGCGAAACGCCGGACATCCCCGGATTCTCCGTTCTGCATGGATGCTGCGCTCAATGTCGTCGAAACTGTCCGGACCGCCGGAGGTCCGGGAGGCCGGGAGGAGGGAGTGCGCCGCTTTGTCGGGCTGGCCGGGCTGGCCGGGCTGAATTTCGTCCGTGAACGCATCCATCAGGACCGTGCGGAGCCGCGCCCCGGCGTCTATGACTGGGAATTTTACGGACTGGCGCCCCGGATGCTGGCCGGAGCCGGAATCGGCTGTACCGCCGTCTGGCACGATCTTGCGCCGTGGGCGCGGGTTCCGGGCCGCAAGTACGGGCGCGACCTGGCGGCGGTCTACCGGTTTGCGAAGAAGCTTGCGGAGACATTCCGGGGGCAGGTCTCCGCCTGGGAGTTCTGGAACGAACCCGACACCGGTTACTGGGACGGGACGACGTGGGAGTTCGCCGCCGCGGCTAAGGCGGCTTTTCTCGGTTTCAAGGCCGGCGACCCCGGAATTCCCGTCGTCAACGGCGGATTCGCCGTCAATTCGCTGGCGGTCAATGCGTTTCCCGATGATATCCTTCGGAATGACCTGGCGGAATATTTCGACATCTTCAATATCCACATCTACGATCAGCTGAAGGATTATCCCGCCATTGTCGCCGATTGGCGGAGGCTTCTCGCACAGCACGGCGCAGCCGATATGCAACTGTGGGTTACCGAAAACGGCACTTATGCGGAGGGCAGCGCTGCGGAAGCGCTTCCCGGCAGCTCCAACCGCGTCCAGTCGCCGGAGCAGGAGATGGTCTGGGCGGAATTCGTGCCGAAGTCGCAGATTCTGCTCCGGAGCCTCGGCGCGGCCCGCACCTTCACCTTCGTCCTGCCGCCGATGAATGAGAAGCACGGCCGGAAGGAGTGGGGCATGATACGGCGCGACGGATCGGCCAGGCCCGCTTTTGCCGCATTCGCCACGCTGACCGATCAGCTGGCGGCGGCGCAGTTTCTCGGAGAACCCGACCTCGGATCCGGCATCCGTGCATTTCTTTTTCGGCAGCCGGACGGTTCGCAGACGCTTGCGTTCTGGAGCGAGTCCGAGCTGGATCGCACCGCCCCGGACCCGGTGGGCGGCATCCGGCCGGTGCATGAATTCCGGAGAACGTTCGCAATTCCGGCATCGCGCTCCGCCGTACTGACCGATCTTTTCGGCATGTCGGAAACCGTCTCGCCGGAAGACGGCCGGCTTTCGCTGACCGCGACCCGCTTTCCGGCTTATCTGTCAGGGGGGAGCGATATTCCGGTCAGGACGCCGCCGGTCGGAACCGGCGCAGTCGGGGCTCGGATGAGCGGGCTCGACAAAAGCGTTGTTCTGAGCGTAGTTCCCTCCGAAGAGTTCACCGTCGGAGTCAGGAAAAATCTCCTGCTGCTGTCCGCCGGGGCGAAGGAGCGCAAGGTAAAGCTGCGGGTTGCGAACTTCAGCGAAGAGAACAAGCGCGGTGTCGTGGCCGTCGAAGGCGCCGTTCCGTCCGGACTTCCCGGAGCGATCGAACTGGCCCCCTTTGAGGAGAAGGAGTTTGAGCTGCGTTTACCCGCCGGGCTGCCGGCCGGTCGTCACGAGCTTGTTTTCGGCGGTCTTTTCAACGGCCGCCGCATCAGCCGGCTTGTGCTTCCGGTCGTCGTATCGGCTCCCGTCGCCGAAACGCCGCTGCTGCCCGGTTCCGGCGATCCGGTCCGATGGCGTAAGAACAGCTCCGGCGCGATGACGATTGCGTGGGACGAACGGGAGAAGGCCGTCCGGTTCGACGTTGAATTCCCGCCGGACACCGATCGCTGGGTCTATCCGGAATTTATGCTGCCCGACGGCTTTCCGGAGGGAACGCTCGGATTTTCATTCGAAATCAGAACCGCACAGGCGGCTGCGGAGAAACCGGACATCAATCTGGTCATGCTTGTGGAGGGCGAGGGAGAGGCCGGAAAAAGCCACCACGTCTATTATACCCCTTCCTGTGGCGAATGGCGGGAGAATTTTATTGAGCTCGCATCATTTTCGCCCGGCAAGATCCGGCAGTTCCGCATCGGCATGAATCCGCGCCGGGGAAAGGTCACATTCTTTCTCCGCAACATTCGGCTTCACCTCGCCGGGAAAGGCGGGGCGTGCAATAAAAAATAATGGCTTATCAACGAATCAATCGGGAGAATCTATGAAACAGTTGTCATGGCTGTCCGGGAAGCGCGGTCTGATGGTGCATTACCTGCCGGAATTTCCGGGGAATGAGCAGGTCGATTCGTTCGACCTGGCCGGTTTTCTGGACGACTTCGACCGGAGCGCCTCCGACTACCTGATCTTCACGCTCGGGCAGAACAGGGGCTTTTACTGTGCTCCCAATGAGGTCATCGACCGATATGCCGGCCCGGGCCGCTGTTCCCGGCGCGACCTGTTCGGGGAGATCGCCGCTGCGCTGGCGAAACGCGGAAAACGGATGATCGCCTATCTGCCCTGCGAAATCCGCGGCAACACGGCACTGCATGTCGGGTTCGGCTGGAACTCTGCGGATGGTACCGACCAGCGTCGTTTTCAGGAGCGCTGGAGCGAAGCGATCCGGTATTGGAGCCTCCGGTACGGGGAGTTGATTTCCGGGTGGTGGTTCGACGGCTGTTACGACTGGAACTGTTTTCATCACGATCTGCTGGATTACCCGCTTTACCGGCAGGCGGTGCAGGCGGGTAATCCCGGCGCGCTGCTGACCTTCAATGACGGCTGTTACTGCATCGGGCATACCCGGCCGTTCCGGGACGGTTTCGATTATTTCGCGGGCGAGGCGGTTCTGCTCGACCCGGCTACCGGGCGCCCGTTTCTCGGCCCTTTCACGAATGCGCCGGTCTGCCCCGAAGAGGAGTGCGTCGATGCCGGGACCGGAGTGACGCCGCATCTGCTGGTTTCGACGGATGCGTTCTGGGGACATCTGAATTCCGCCGCCGCCGTGCTGGGAGACGGGCCGTCGCTGTTCCGGGATCCGGCGCTGCTGCGGCCGGGGGAGATGGAGCTGCCGCTCTATTCGCGGGAAACCCTGTCGCGCACGCAGGCGCTCTATTGCGGCAGCGGCGGCGCGGTCACCTTCAATGCGGGAATTTTCCCCGGAGGCCGGCTCGGACCGCGCACGGTGGAGCTCCTTTCCGGGCTGGGACGGTGACGGGTTGCAGCTTCAGCTCCATGGCGAGCAGCCCCGGGCTTTCGGCGCCGAAGCCGAGTTTCCGGCAGACCGGCGCCCCCTGGTCCGCTGCGCCGAGCTCCAGATTGGAGAGGCCGAGCGTCTTTACATCGGCGATCATGAGTGCACCTCCGTGGCCAGTCCGCGCCGCCGGAATTCGGGGCGGGTGTAGACGTTCATGACCAGCCCCGTCCAATATACCGCTGGAGAAGCGGGAATGCAAATACCGTTCCTGCCATACGCGTGGATGAATCGGTCTATGCCGATTCGCGCGGGATGAAACGGGTCCGGACCGGCGGCTGCTCCGGCAGCTCCCCGTCCCGAAGCCCGGCGAGCAGGAGTCTGACCAGCTCGTCCGCCAGCAGCTCGATATTGAGGCTGATGCTGCTGAGCTCGGGATCGCAGGCGAAGCAGAGCGGCCTGATGTTTTCATAGCCGACGACCGCCACGTCGCCCGGAACCCGGACCTGCTGCTTTTTCAGGTATTTGATCAGCGGCGCGGCCCAGAAGTCGTTGTGGGCGATGATCGCGTCCGCTTTGCGGTTCACGACGAGCTCCTCGTAGATCCGGGCGGAACGCGGGATGCGGTACTCCTCGGTCGCGTAACTCAGGCCGAACTCGTCCGCATTCCAGCAGGACTCCCGCTGGAATTTGACGCCGACATCGGCGAGCCCTTCCTTGAAGCCTTCCAGCCGGCCGCGGGCCGGGCCGTTGTCCAGGTCGTTAACCGCAAGGAAGATGCGTTTCCGTCCGGCGGCATGCAGATGGCGGACCGCCTCGCGGACGCCGCGGCCGTAGTCGATGGGGACGAAATTGTGCTTCATGCGCACCGGCAGCCGGTTCAGGAAGATGACGTTCCGGTAGCGGTTGATCTGCCGGGCCAGCGTGACCGGGGCGTTCTGCTCATAACCGCAGAACAGATGATCGAGCACGATGGTTCCGGCGAAGTCGAAGCCCATGAAGGCGCGCAGCACGCTCGGCGCATCCTCGGCATGCGGATTGATCCGGGAGAGCAGCACCAGGTATCCGTTCCGGCTCAGCCGTTCTTCGAGGTGTTCGATCATGCGCTGGACCTGATAACCGCTGTCTTTGGAGACCACGATGTTCACGAAGCGGCTTTTCCCGGAACGGAGCTGCAGGGCCAGCGGATTGACTTTGTAGCCGTATCGTTCCACAATGGCAAGAATTCTCTCCCGCGTCTCCCTGTGAATCGGTTTCTGAGAGTTGTTGACGACGAGAGATACCATGCTGCGGGATACGCCTGCGAGCTCCGCGATCATTTTCTGCGTGACTTTTGTCTGTTCCATCGAGCCTCCGGATAGCCGGCTGTTATGCCGTTCTGATTGATTGTGCTGCGTATAATAGTATAATATGGAAAAATGTTTTTTCAATCGTGCCATCCTTGTTTTATTTAAAAAAATATATTTAACATGCTCAAAATATAATTTTAATGCCTGAAATCAAATATCGGTATTTATTTATTCATCTTTTTATTCAATCGTGTTTCGAGTAAAATCGAATTTTTTTTGAAGAAATGGATTTTTCAGGTTGATAAATAGGAATAATAACTTATAATGTTTATTGACGGAGGCGGTAACTCGAATGAATCGGGAGGGCGCCGGCTGGTGCCGGTGCGGTTTTCGAGAGTTCGCTTCACGCCGAAGTCAGTTCCGGAACGCGGCCGGCCGCGCTCCCCGTCGACAGGAGTGCGGAGGGCCGGAAAGGTTGGAATTCGGCGGCGGCATGCCCGATACGAATTGCGCAAAGCATATAGAACAACAAACCGGGGAGGTTGAGCTCAAAAATAAAATTGGACTGCGGGAAGCCGTGGTCTGACAAACAAAACCCCAACACGAAGGCTCTGCGGACCGCATGGAACGCAGGGCCTTCCCTTTATCCGGAGAAAAACGGATTTGACGAGGCGGAGAAACGGAAGTATGGCAGGAGGAGTGAAATGCAGAATCAGAAAAGATTCAAACCCGTTGACGGCGAATAATATCCGGCGCGGGGCTCCGCCTGTGTCCCGGAGCCGGAGAAACCGTCCGCCGGAAGACTGCCCGTTTTCGGCGCGCACCATGCCGGGACCGCGCCGGAGAGTGGTTTTCGCCGCAATCCGGCCGGAACTCCGGAGGAGGACCGCCCGGAGACCCTGAAACGCATCGAAGCCGCCCGGCGGAAGTACGACAACGCGGCTGGGCGGCGGTTCGGAGGGGGCGGCGCGCCCCCTCCCGGGTTTCCGGGCATTTGCCGGAGAGCTATTTGAGAACAAGGAGCTGGAAGAGCGTGTCGGATTTCTCCGGCGCGATGCCGAGCCCCCAGTTCAGGAATCCGGCCCGTCCGGTGCCGGGATCGCTGTTGACGATCAGCGAGGAGCCGATGACTGAGCCCGGTTTGAGCTCGAGCCCGAGCTCCTTTCCGTTCAGGCGGATTTCGTAGAGATACCAGCCGTCGCCGACCGCGCGGAAGTCGAGCTTCGACCCGGCGAGTTTCCCCGCCGGCGTGCCGATATGGGCGTAGAGGGTCTGCCCTTCGCCGCATTTGGCGGCGGTGATCTCATGGTACTGCCGGCGGCCGAGCGGAAGCTTGTCCGCCTTCCGCTGCTGGACCGTCAGCTGGACGGAGTCGCCGCGCCACGATTCGAAGGCGCTGTTCGCATTCACATGCCGCTCGTCCCTGACCAGCACCTGAAGGACGAGCTCCCGCGGCGTATAGAAGCCGCGAAGCCGCGCCTCGATGTCGGGGACCGTCTTGTCGCCCTCCCACGGAGTCCAGTTCGCGGGGCCGCTGAAGTCGTTCCAGTTTCCGAGCGCCTCGAGTTCGGCCGGCGTCGCCGGGCTCCTTGTTCCGTCCGGCATCGCTTCGAGAACGAGCTCCTGCTGCCGGAAGGGAGCGAATGAGAAGGCGATCGGGGTGGCGTTGCCGTTGCGGTCGCCGACGCGGAGCGTCTGGAAATCCGCCTTTTTCGGGTTCGGCGCGAGTGATGCACGGAATGCGGTTTCGGCCGTTCCTCCGGCCGGGACGGTGACGGCTGCGGGCTGCGTCAGCAGTTCGGCGCCCGGCGGCAGTTCGATTTCCGGCGCGAATTCGAGCGGCGTTTTGCCGAAATTGTTGATGCGGAGCTTCAGTTCGAGGTCGCCGGATTCCGGCATATAAAAGCCGCGGTTGGTGACGATGAGCTTCGAGAGGTCCGTCAGGGGCTGGAGGACGAGCGGCTTTGCGGCGCGCGGCCGCGGCCGGTAGGATTTCGCAAGCCGGCAGAGTTCCATCGCCCGGGTGCCGGGGTCGATGAAGTTCTGTTTCGCGGCTTTGTCGAGATAGACGTAGGTGATGCCGTCGGTGTTCGGCACTCTGCCGTTCCTGAATTCGACCGGGCGGCCGTCGATGCCGGTTGCGCGCAGCACGCCGAGACCGGACGGCAGCGACACGGAGGACTTGCGGTTCTTCCGCGTTCCGTTGTAGAGCACGGCGACGAGATCGTCTTTCCCCTCGAACACCCGGGAGCGGAGCGCGTCGCTCCCCTTGAGGTCGCCGACGTAATCGCGGTGCGAAAGGACGCGCACGAGGTGCAGGTAGGCGGCCATTCCGCGCATCGGCGTGCGGTTCGCATCCATCTGACCGAAATTGTTCGCATTCTCCCGGCGGAACTTGTATTCGAAGGCGAAATAGCGTTCGAGGCCGAGCGCCCGCAGTTCGGCCGCCTTGCCGGTGATTTCGGCCGCGCTGTACAGATCCGGTTCGGCGGGGCCGCGGCTGGTGCCGGTCCACGGGCGCGGTTTGCCGCATTCGGTGATCCAGTACGGGATTCCGGCGCGCGGAGTTCCGCTGTCGAGTTCGGCCTGGCGCAGCGCGGCGACCTGCGGCTCCATATCCGGCACTTCGGCGTAGGAGTGATAGCTGATGACGTCGGAGTCGTCGAGCAGCCCGTTGTCGATATAGGTGCGGTAGAAGTTCGTGCCGGGGCGGGTCGAGGCGAAGACTCCGCCGACGACCAGCGCGTCGATGCCGTTGTCGGCGAAGCTGCGCGATACGGCCTTCGTGAAGGCCGTGACGTATTCGGCCGGAAAGTCATTGCCGAAGCTGATGTCGGGCTCGTTCCAGACCTCGAGCGCCTTCAACGCGCCCCAGTGCCTGACGATCGCGCTCCAGCTTTCTCCGGCGGCGAGCAGGTTGACCGGGTAGAGGTTCCGGCGCGGGTCCGCGTCGCGGAAGCGGGTCGGGGATTCGCTGTTCCACGGCGGTGCGGCGTGAAAGGTGTCGAGCGCCTTGATGCCCTCTTCCTCCGCGATCCGGCGGTAGAGCCCGAAGCGGCCGCCGAAATCGAATTTGCCGCGCTCCTTTTCGATACCCGGCCAGTGGAGCCGGTCGCGGTTCCAGCAGATGCCGTTCTTCTTCAGAATCCGCATGAAGTCGCGGATGCCCTTTTCGTCGTCGGGCGGCGGCCCCCAGCTCAGGGAACTGTCCTGCGCGAAGTATTCGTCGATTTCGGCCGGCGGCGGATCGTCGACCGCGAGGCCGAGGCGGATTCCGAGCTCCGGGTAACAGAGCTCGAAAAAGCCGCGTCCGGGCGGGGGAGGGGCCGAGAGCGTACGGCCGGCTGCGTCATAGACTGCGGTTCCGGCGGCGACTTCGCCGCCGTCATAACCGCGATAGCTGTAACGGAGCTGCTCCGGCTTCGGCGGTTCCGGAAAGCGGGCCTGGAGCTGGACGGGGGAGGTGTCGCCGGTACGGCGGAACAGGGCGGCGGGATCGGCGGCCTCCCAGACCGGGAGCCCTGCGGCGGGGTCGTCGGCTTCGACCGAGAGATTCCGGAATTCGGTTTCGCCCTTTTTCTCCGGCCCGTAGAATTTGCCGCAGACGACCAGCTGGATCCCGGCGAGCGGCCCGTGGAAAACACCGTCGTTTTCGCCGCTCCAGTGGTGCTCGGAACCGGCGACGTCGAACGCGAACTTCTGCGTTTCGCCCGGATTCCCGGAGGCTTTGAACAGATGGTTGTGGAACTGCCCGCCCGCATCGATGAAACGGACCGCGAAGTTCCGGTTCGCTCCGCGCATTTCGAAACTCAGGCGCTTTGCATTGACCGGGGCCTTGAAGCGGTATTCGGCCGCCGCGTAGTCGCCGTGTCTGCTGTTGTCGACCTTGAGCAGCAGCCGTTTGCCGTCCGCATCGAGCGAAGCGTCGGCGCCGGGGGCGAATTCGAGCCCGCGGTTCAGTTTCCACGCTTCGGCGGCAGCGGGGAGCGGCAGCGGCTGCATGAGGCGTCTGGTTTCGACCGTGCGGAAGTCCGCGAGGCGGACGCTGCCGGTTTTGCCGGGAAAGTCATTGCGGTGGAGCACGACGGCAATGCGGCGGACCGGGCCGCGCAGGACGCCGTCGTTTTTTCCGCCCCAGTGGTGCCCGGGAGAACCGGCGACCGGCACTTCGATGCACTGCCAGACCGACGGATTGCCGGTCAGCGGCAGGAAATGCTGGTGGGTCTGTCCGTCCGTATCGACGAAACGGACGGCTGCGCGGGCCGCATCCCCTTTGATTTTGAACTGGAACTCCCGGAGTTCCGCGGCCGGTTCGAGCGTATGGCCGGCGGCGACGTAGCCGCCGCCTCTGCTGAAGTCTCCGGCAAGTTCGAGCGACTTTTTCCCGTTGAACGGAATTTTGTCATCGCATCGCAGCGTTCCGGCGGCGCCCGGGAATTCGGGTCCGTTGCTGAACTTCCAGCCGTCCGGCGGAAGTTCGGCCGCCGCGGCCTGCCATGCGCACAGCAGGCTTCCGAGCAGAAGAAGCGGATATCTGGTCATTTGCTTTCGGTTCCTTTCGTGTTGAGCGGCGAATCGCCGGTATTGTTCAGTGGTTTTCCGGGCCGAAGTTCGAGTTGTAGGAGATGATCACATTGGTGGCCGTGGCGGTCAGGCCGTTTTTGTCGAGCGACTCGACGTGTCCGTCGAACATCAGCGTGTTGGCCCGGTTGTTGTGGCGGCGAATGAGGCCGATGTTCTTCGGACTCTCCCGCAGTTCCGCGGGAGTGAAGTAGTAGGCGCTGTTGTTGCCGGCGATATTCCAGGTGTCGGCCAGCCAGATCGACCGGGCCGGAGCCTTGAGGCGGTTCAGCGCGTAGTAGCGCCACGCATTGTTGCCGTTGTGCCGGATGACGATGTCCCCGACGCTCTCTTTGACTGAATCGCGCGCGCCGGAATAGTAGTCGCACATGCCCATGACCCCGAACCACCAGGAGTTCGGCCCGGCCGGATTCGGGTCTGCCGGGCAGAGCAGGCTGTTCCATTCGATGTAGCCGAGCGACTGGGCGGTGCTGTTCCGGGTGAGCGCCTGCGTCCACGGGTACACGTTCGGCGTCTGGTAGTAGAGCATGTTGCTGAAATCGTTCGCGTAGGAGAGGAAGCCCAGCCCGATCTGCTTCTGGTTGCTCACGCAGTTGATCGCATGTGCCCGCGCCCGCGCCTGGTTCAGCGCCGGCAGCAGCATGGCCGCGAGTATGGCGATGATGGCGATGACGACCAGCAGCTCGATGAGAGTGAACGGTTTTCGATGCATGATTAGCCTCCGTTTGGGTTGTAAGAGATGCAGTCCATGGAATTGCCCTGCATATAATTATACTGCAGCACCGGCCGGAAACAAATTCACGGATTTTCATAAAGTTTCGTCAGATGATCATTTTTGTCCGGATCGACTGACGATTATGGCGCAGAATGATCAGTCCGCGCAGCGTCCGTTCATCGGAACGGACGGAACCGCATCGCCTCGATTCCGTCCGTTCCGATGGTCTGTTCGTTTTTGCGCTTACTGCCGGTTTGCGCGGATGTCGTACATCTCTCCGGCGATATCCCGCGCGGCCCGGACCATTTCAGGGCAGGGGCGGTCGCAGATGTCGAGGAAGCCGACGCCCATGTTCTCGTTGTCCAGTGTGCGTCCGGCCGGATGTTCGTCGATCATCCGGTAGTAGTGGCAGCCGACGAAATTCGGATGGCGCAGGACGCTCTTCAGGTAATGGCGGTATGCTTCGCCGCGTTCCGCGTCGTCGGCGCAGGCGACGAGTCCGGGGTGCGAATGGCCGTTGTTGATGGTTCCGAAGTGGAACTCCCCGATCATGACCGGCATGTCGATGCCGTCCGGGAGCTTGAAGTCCGCGACGGAGTACTGATAGAGGTTGAACGAGAGAAGGTCGCAGTATTTCGCGGCGGTTTTCACAAGTTCGGCGCGCGGCACGCCCGCAAAGCGGCAGCCGAGGTAGAGCTTGCCGGGGAGAACCCGTTTCACGGCGGCGCGGCAGCCTTCGAAATAACGTTCGATGAGCGCATCGTTGAAGGCTTTGAGGTCGTCTTTCGCGGCGTCAGGGTCCGGCAGCGCGGTTTCGGCCGCGAATGCATCCCACGAGGCATAGCTGCTCTTCCAGGCGGCGTTGAGCCCGGCGATGTCGCCGTATCGCTTTTCGAGCCGCCGACGGAACTCCTGCTTCGCGGCCTGGTCGGCCGGACTGCGGAGAACCGCCTCCGCCAGCGCGGTCTCATTCCCCCATCTGTGCTCGTTGTCGACGAAGGCGCCGATGCACATCGGGTCCCCCGCGGCGAACTTCCAGCCCCGCGACAGATTGGAGACGATGCTTTCCTCGAATTTCGGGTCGAACACATCCTCGAAATGCTGCCAGGTGCCGGTATGTCCCTTGATGACCGGTCCGTCGCTGTAAGCCTGCAGACAATACGGCGTGCGGCCGACCCGGGCGTAATCGCCCCAGCTCCAGTTGCCGAGCGTGTTGATTCCCCAGCTTGCGGCGCGGTCGTGCATGAGCCGGCGGTGGATATTCCGCCAGTCGTCGCCGTATTTGCGTTTCAGGTTCCGGCCGTAGTAGTTGAATACGGCCGGACGGAGGTTTTTGAGCCGGTAGAAGTTTTTGCCCGGCGCCGGATTCGAGGTGCCCCAGAGCCCTCTGGTCTCCGGATCGCTCTTCTGCGGAAGGTTCTCGAAGTAGTGTTCGCGCAGCTCGAAGCCGGTCGTTTCGCTGCCGGAGAACTGGTCGATGCCGTGCGAGAAGAAGAGTTTTCCCTCCGGGTCGACGAGATACCATTTGCCGTCGTGCTTCAGGGTGCGGAAGCTGCCGGTCGCCTCGAACGACGGGCCGTCCGCCCAGCCGCCGAACCGGTTCAGCCCGGCGATGGCGGGGTGGGCGGCGAGGTCGCGCTTTTCCGCTTCGAACGCCGCGGCAAGCTCCGCGTCGCTGTGGGTTTTGCCGTTCCACTCCTTATGTTTGTACTGCCCGTAGACATCGATTGCGGGGTAGAAGGTTTTCGCGCTCCGGACTGCGTCGGAGACGCCTTTCCAGGGCTCCTCAAGCCGGATGTTGCGGACCGCGAATTTCAGGTCGCGCGCCGGGGAGTGTTCGAACAGCATGATGTTGGTGACCTTCTTCACGTCGAGGTTGTTTGCGCCGCGCAGCCCCTCGAACGGATTCAGCACACCTTCGAAAACGACGTCGTCCGGCGCGATGCCGTCGCGGTAGAAACGGATGCGCATGGTGGCGGTTTCGCCGGCCTCGAAGCCGCGGCCGCCCTTGACGCAGAATTCACGCCCGTCGGCGCCGAGATTCTCGATCTGGCAGCGGAAGGTGGCCGGATATCCCGCCAGGTTCGTCACATCCATCGCCAGCACCGAACCGCCGGAGAGGTCGAAGTAGGAGCCGCCGTTCTGGGGCTTCAGGTTCACGCCGGGCCAGGTGAAGCTCTGGCCGCCCGGAATTTCGATGATCAGAGCATCCTTCTCCTTCCGGATCGAGGCCTGTCCGTTGACGGTGGCCTTCGACGCATCGAATTTTGCGATGTCGAGCGGGACCTGCGGCGGCGTGTCGTTCCGGCACAGCCTGACGTCCCTGATTGCGGCGCGTCCTTTCGGACGGTCGAAATGATCCTTGTGGACCACAAAGCCGATTTCGGTGACCGGACCGCGCAGGATGCCGTCGTTCGCCCCGCCCCAGTGGTGGCGCGGGGAGCCGGCGACCGGAACGGCCAGTTCGATCCAGCCCGGCGAATCGAGTCCGACCGAAATGAAGTGCTGGTGCACCTGTCCCTTCGAATCGCGGAAACGGACCGCCAGCTGTTCCACCGAGGCTTTGATCCTGAACCGGAGCTCATTGAAATCCGGATTCGACACCTCGTGGAACACGCCGACGTAATTGCCGCCTCTGCTGAAGTCTCCGTCGAGCATGATGCCGCCGCCGGAGTAGTTCGCGCTCCCCGAGGCGCCGGGGAATTCCGGACCGTTGCTGAAGCGCCAGCCGGGGAGTTTCGGTGATATGCCGATTTTTTCGGCCGGGGCGGCGGCGATCGCCGCAGGGAGCAGGAACGCTGCGAAAAGGAGGTGCTGCCAGTGTCTGCGCATGGTAATATTCTCTCTTTCTTACATGGTCCGGGCGGCGAAGCTGCCGTTGACGCAGTACTTCAGCCTGGTCGGGGTCTGGTTCATCTCGGTCGCTCCCATCGCGGCGACGTGGCCGTCGATGAAGCCGCAGTTCGCGCGTTCGTTATGCACGAGCCCGACGCCGGAGTTTTCGGCGGCTTCACCCGGGAAGAAGTAGTAGAACTGTTTGCCCATGTTGGCTCCGGCGGCAGCGGAGCGGAGCGTGTCGGCGAGGATGAAAGTCGTGCTCGGGGATTTGGCGCGCGTCGGCAGGATGGTGACGTTGCACCAGTCGGCAGGGATGTCGGTGGTCGAATTGAAGATGTATCCCGCTTCGGTGCTGCGGTCGATGATGCCCTTCTGCTTCCACATGCCGTAGGTTCCGCTCCAGACATCGACTTGGCCGTTGTCCGGATGGGACGGGCAGGAGAGGATGTTGAACGGCAGATAGGAGGCGGCGCCGTCGTCGAGCGTCTCCATTCCGCCGGTATTGCTCTTGATCCGGGTCAGGATCGTGACGAAGGTCTCCGGCGTGCCGCTGTTCTTGTATTTGGCGCAGACGACCATCTGGTCCCGGTTGTCGTTCGCATACTGGATCTGCCCGAGCATGACCTGCTTCTGGTTGTTTACGCAGCTCGCCTTCCGGGCGCTGGCCCGCGCCTGATTCAGCGCCGGCAGCAGCATGGCCGCGAGTATGGCGATGATGGCGATGACGACCAGCAGCTCGATGAGGGTAAATGGTTTGCGATGCATAATCGGCCTCCGTTTTTTGGGTAAGGTGTGTGTTCCAACGAATTCGCCTCTGCAAATATTATAGGGAACCTCTATCAATAGTTTTTTGAAAGGAATTCCGTTTATTCATGTCTGAAAATCTCCGAATGGGATTTTTCAGAGTTGCCATTTAGTTTTCTGACTTCTCTTTTTCAAGTCTCCACGACCGAAAAAGCCGACGTTTTGTTTAATTTTTCTATAAAAACCTCCGTTTTATGCATTCTGCAGCATCAAAGTGCAGAATCTGTCCATGTTGTATGCGATGTTACGTAATCCAAGTTTCACTTCTGCCATGCTGATTCCGATTGTTCGCAGAATTACATCTCCGGCTCGCTGGTGTATGGCTCCGAAGACATGTTCTATCCGCGAACGAATACGGGCTCTGGTAAGGTTTCCCCGCTTCTCCCGTGAGGTCAACTGATGTCCTTTACAACCTTTTCTTTGTAGGTGCGGACGGAATTTTCTCTGCTTCAGATCAGCCTCATGCTCTGCGGAACGATAAGCGCTGTCCGCATAAATATCCCGGCTGGTATTCTTTTCATCAAGAATGTCCTCAAACACTTTGCTGTCGTGAACAGCGGCATCCGTAATCTTGTAATCCCGGATGATCTTGTGCTGAACATCGACCTCAATATGATTCTTATAACCGAAATAATTCTTGCCTCGTTTCTGCGTCCAACGGGCATCCGTGTCTTTCTGACATTTCTTTGCGTCACTCCAGTTTTCAACTGGCGGATTTCCTGCCTTGATAGCCTCATTTTCTTCTCTGGTGTTACGCTGAGTCGGCACGCGAACAATTGTCGCATCAACGATTTGTCCCTTGCGAGCCACAAAACCGGATTCGGCAAGGAAGGCATTGAACTTGTCAAACAGTTTCCGGGTGAGTTTATGTTCTTCCAGTTTTGAGCGGAACAGCCAAATCGTTTTTGCATCCGGAACGCGACTGTCGAGGTCAAGTCCGAGAAAACGCATAAAGCTCAAGCGATCCATGATCTGATATTCCATCTCATCATCGCTCAAATTATACAGAGATTGCAGAATCAGAATCTTGAACATCATCACGACATCGAACGGTCTGCGCCCGGCATTGCTTTTGCGTTCATGGTCGTATATGACCTCAAGTTCTCCGCGAAAATCTTCCCACGGGACAAGTCTTTTCAGATTCGGCAGTATATCACCGTTCTCCGTCAGATACTCCAGACGATTGTATATATCAAAAAGTCCGTTCAGCATGTGCGCCTCCAATATTGTTCATAACAGTATATACTCCGAGGTTCCTTTTTTTGCCAGCCGTATCTCAATTTATCCTTGAATAAATAGAGGTACCCTATACTATAAAATCAGGCGGAAACCAATTCATGGATTTTCATAAAGTTTCGTTAAATGATCATTCTTGCATGGAACGGCGGAAATTGTGGAGTATAATGATCAATGTGCGGTTCGAATCAGGAGGGAATATTGCATGTCGGACCGGCATGGCCGGCGCCGGCGGTTTGGCGGACCTGCCGCCGCCTGAGGGCGAAGCGCGGCAATCCGGCCCCGCCGCGGAGCTGCTGCCCGGACTGGGGGCGCGGAACGGGCGGAATCCGCATGGCTGCGGTTCCGCCCGTATTTCTCTTGTCGTCGCGCAAAAACTGCGGCCGTATCGCCTTTACGGCCGCCTGGCGCGGATATCGCGCATGGTCAATTTCCGGCCGCGGTGTTGACCGAAGTCCGGTAACGGTACATGTCGGAGCTGACTTTGCGCGCGGCTTCAACCATCTCCCGGTACGGGGTGTCGGTCACATCGACGAAGCCGCACTGAATGTTCTCATCGTCCGCGGGCCGTCCGGTCGCCATCTGGTCGGTGTACTTGAAGTAATGCACGCCGGCGATCTGCGGATTCCACAGGGCGCTGCGGACATAGCGGTCGAAACCGCGGGCGCGCTCGACCTGATTGGCCGCGGGCTGCAGTCCCGGATGCGCCGGGCCGTTGGCGGCAGTGCCGTAATGCCACTCGCCGACGATCACCGGCATGTCGACTCCGGCCGGAAGGCGCCAGGCGCTGATCTCCGGGCGATAAAGGTTGAACGAGCATCCGTCGAGATATCTGGCGGAAGTGGCGATCACTTTTTCATTGCGGTCATTGAAGCGGCAGCCGAAGTAGAGCTTGCCGGGGGCTTCGCGGTTGATGACCTCCTTGCAGGTCCGGAAGTAGCGGTTGACGATAACGTCGTTGAACTCCTCCAGATCCGCCCGCGCCTTTTCGGGTTCGGCGGGCATGGCGGTGGAGGCGCGGAAATCCTCCCAGTTCTTGTAAGCGGTCCCCCAGACTTTGTTGAGTCCGGCGATATCGGCATATTTATTTTGGCAGAACTCCGTCAACGCGGCCTTTGCGTGCTGGGAGGCTGGAGAACGCAACGCGCCTTCCGCGAGAAAAGTATTAGTTTTTCCCCATGAGAGTTCGTTGTCGACAAAGTATCCGATACAGAAGGGGTCATCGACGGTGTATTTCTGTCTGGTTTGCAACGCCTCTTTGATTCCGGCGGCGAACCCGGGATTGAAAACATCCGGAAACTTCTGCCAGCCGATTTGCCTGCAACCTTCGATTACATCGTAAAATTTGGCGAACTCCACGGCGGTGATGTAGGGATGATGGAACTCTGCCTTCAGAATATCCGGATGCACCCAGTTGCCATTGGTATTGAATCCCCAACTGGAAAAACGGCGCTGGGAACGAGTTACGAATTCCTTGTGATATTCCTTGCCGTATTTGCGGAACATATTGTAACAGTAGAAGTGGAACTGCAGAATATTGGTATCTTGGTTGCTGCCTTTCCCTTTATAGAAGCCGAAGCGGGGAAAACTTTGTTTTGTGTAGAAATCCGCATTTTCCGCATTGTTTTCCGGCAGTTCCTCAAAGTAATTTTCCCGAAACGTGATCGCGGTAACACTGTCGGACTTATCGTGTGTCGTATTTATTCCGAGCGACCAGAAGAGTTTGCCTTCCGGGTCGGTGAGGAACCATTTCCCCTTGTACTTGACCGTGCCCCAGCCGCCTTTCTTGTCCTCGAAAGTCGGCCCGTCCGACCAGCCGCCGAACCGGTTCCGGCCGGGAATGGCGGGATGGGCGGCGAGTTCGCGGTCTTCCGCCAGCTTGCGCTCTCCGAGCTGGGCGACATCGGTCACCTTGCCGGGCCAGTCGGCATGTTTGTACTGGCCGAACCGGTCGATGAAGGGATAGAAGGCCTCCTTGCTCTTCAATGCTTCGGGAAGCGGTTTCACCGGTTCTTCCACGCGGAAGTTGGAGAGTTCAAAGCGCATCGGCCTGTCGGCCTCGGGATTGCTCGTCCAGATGCGGAGCTGGGCGACCTGATCCGGCACGATTTTGTGATCGCCCTTGACGAAACCGTCGGGGAGACGCTGCATTCCCTCCGGAGCCCACTCCGAACTCTCTTTGACGGCGCGGCCGTAGCGGACGCGCAGCGGCGCTTTTTCTCCGGGGAGCAGCGCGATCGAAGAATAGGCGATATGGGCGAAGGCGTTCGAGTCCTTCCCCTCTTTCAGGTTGACGATCTCCATTTGGAGCTGCATCATATAGGGGTTGTTGTTTTTGACGTCCACAGCCAGAATCGCGCCTTCGGACAGGTCGAAATACTGTTCTCCTTTTTTCGGTGTGATGATCGTTCCCTGCCAGCGGCCTCCTTTGGGCGGCAGCTCAAGCGAGAGCCTGTTGCCGACTGTTCTCACCTTGTCGGTCTTGTTGAACGGGGCGAAAACAGCCCCGCCCCGGGCGATGCTGAAAAGCTGTCTGTCGGCTGCGGCCAGGTTTGCCGCCAGCAGCAGGGCGGCGGCACATGAACCCAATTTCATCATGTTTTTTTATCCTCTGATTTGTTTGAATGGACCTGTTGTCGCCGGCGGCCTCTAAAGCGTCCGGCGGAATCCGTTGACGTCGAAATACTGGGAGAGCCGAAGCTCGGAGTTCTGCAGCCATTTCCCGCTCACCTGCGCTGCATGGCCGTCGGCGAACACGCATCCGCCGCGGCCGGAGTGAACTTCTCCGAACAGGCCCATCTGCCAGGCCCAGTAATTATGCGTTCTGAAGCGATGGAAAACTTGCGTATTGCCCTCTAAAAAGAAGGCGTCGGCGAAAAGCGGAGTCATGCCCGGCCGTTTCATGCGTCCGGCGCGGACGAACTGCCCCAGAAAGCCGTTATCCAGGTAATATTCTCCGAACCTGCCGAAGGTGTCCAGAATGGACGCGGGGACGCCGTCACTCGGCCAGTCGATGCCGCCGTAGACCGTCCGTCCGATAATGGTATGGCTCGGGGCCGCCGGGCAGGATACGGTCTTCCAGGAAATGTAATTTCCGTAGCCGGTCTTTTTTCCCTGCGAAAGATTTTTATCCCATTCGCCTCCGGCGAGAAAATTCGTCCAGATTCCGCCCCAGTTGTAATGCTGTCCCCAGTCGGGAAGCTGAATGCTGGTCGGGATGATGTTTTTATGATCGTCGCCGTACATCCGGGCGCCGAGACCGATTTGCTTGAGATTGTTGAGGCAGGTGGTGCTTCTGGCCCGGTCACGCGCTTTATTCAACGCCGGCAGCAGCATGGCCGCGAGTATGGCGATGATGGCGATCACAACCAGGAGCTCGATAAGTGTGAATGATTTTCTATGCATATTCAACCTCCGTTTCATGGTTAGAGTTGGTTTGTGGTCAGCGACTATTAATATTATACCGTAAAATAGCCCGAAAACCAATTTGAAAATTAGCAAAAAGTTTCGTTAAATGATCATTCTTGCTTGAAACGGCGGAAATTGTGGAGTATAATGATCAATGTGCGGGCTGAATCATGAGAGAAAGGGAAGGGGATGAAGCAACTGCAGCCGATCAACAACAGCGTGCCGGTCGAAAAGGTGATTCCGGATAATATGGCGCAGCTTTTCCTGCCGCTTTATCTGAAGCATCCGGCCGTCCTGAAACTGCGCGACGCCGGAATCATCATGGCCGGAATCAGCGAGGCTTCCGCCGGTTTCCGCCTGCGGCGCACGCCGGATTTTCTCTTTGCGCTTTTCACGCGCTCGGGCTGCGGCGAGATCGTGGTGGACGGCGATGCCTGCGAGCTGGAGGCCGGCTCCCTCTATCTTGCGCCGGCCGGCCGGGAACAGCTCTATTTTCAGAAGGGCGCCGGCAACTGGCGTTTTCTCTGGTTCCACCTGAAGCCCGACGCCGCGTTCCTGCAGCCGCCTCCGCCCGGCGCTGTGACCGGGCGCTGCGGAGATTCGGCGCGGCTCGAGGAGGCGATGAGCGGTTTTGCCGCCGAAACCGTCCGGTCCATGCGGTCGCTGGTCAGCTCGGACGAGCAGCCGCCGGGGAGTTTTTACAGCGATTCGATGAGCCTGGCCGAATCGCTGCGGAGTTTTCATCTTGAGGTGGACGCCTCGAACCAGAACGCCGAGGCGCTGGCCGGGCTTTACGCGGAGCTGATCTTCGGGCTGCTGGACCGCGCCTTCCTGTCGCTGCTGGCCCGCTATGACGGCGACGAACGTTCCGATTGCCTCGACCGGCTCTGGAGCCGGGTGATTGCCGAACTCGGACGGGAGTGGCCGCTCGAAGAGATGGCGTCGATCGTGCATATGTCGATTCCCACTCTGATCCGGCAGGTGAAGAAGCGGTATGACGCCACGCCGATGCAGATGCTCTACCATCTCCGATTGAAGCGGGCGGTCCAGTTGCTGCTGTCGAGCCGGCTGCCGGTAACCGCCATTGCGCGGGAGATCGGTTACGGCAGCGTCTCCTCCTTTTCGACCGCCTTCCGCGCCGAATACGGCGTCACGCCGCGCGATTACCGCCGCCGGCAGCCGGGCGGCGGGCCGTTCTCCTGAATCATCGGTTGCCGCCGCTGTACTTTCTGAAGAATACCTGTTCCTGAAGCATCGTTATTTTTTTGTCTGTCCGGAGAAATCAAGTCGGCAATCCTGATTTGCTATTTCTCAAATGATGAGGTATTTTATTTGATGCTTTATTTGAAGTTTAAAGTTGAAAAATATGAAATTCTGCGGCAGGGGATCTCTGTTCCGGGACGGTCGGCTGCCGGGGGCGGCGGATTATGCGGCTGCGATGCTCCGGGAAACCGTCCGGCCGGGATGGAGATGACGGGAGTGCTTCGGGGTTTTCTCCTCCGGCTTGAACGGGAACTGAATCCGGCATCGGAATATGTGTCGGCCGATGGATTCAGTGAAGAGAGTTTCGTCCTCCGGCGGCGGCACGGAACGGCTTTGAACCGGACGGGGACCGCCGGTCTGCCGGACTTCCGTGAATCGGTTCCGCAGACAGAACAGGCGGGGGAATCATGAAGAAGCTTCTGGCCTGCCTGCTTCTGGCGGCGGCATCGGCGTTGGCGGCACGGACCGTCACGCTCGACTATTTTTTTCAGCAGGGGTGTGAGGAGTGCGCCCGCGTCAATGCGCTGGTGCTGCCGATGCTGGCGGAACGGTTTCCCGGCGAATACGAGCTTCGCAGGCATGACCTCAACGAAGAGGCGAATTACCTGAAGCTGGTCGAATATCAGGAGCGCCTGAACGTCGCTTCCGACGACGCGGTCTGCATGATCGTCGACGGGAGCCGGTATCTCGGCGGTTTCGCCGCGATCGACCGCGGCCTGCCGGAAGCGATGGAAAGGGCCCGGCGGCTTCCGGCAGGTTCCGCCTCTCCGGCGGATGCGCCGCCGGATCGGGAGCGGCTCCACCGACGCGCCGAAGCCTTCACGATCAGCGCGATCCTGACGGCCGGACTGCTGGATGGGTTCAATCCCTGCGTATTCACCACCCTGATCTTCTTTATGAGTCTGCTGTCGCTCTCCCGCATCCGGGGCAGGCGATTGCTGGCAGTGGGGGGCGTTTACTGCCTGGCCTGTTTCTGCACGTATGTCGCCCTCGGCTTCGGGCTGTTTCACATCCTGAAGCTCTTTTCCGGCTATCAGGTGATGCGGCTCGGAATCGAAACCGTGCTGATCGCGCTTCTGCTGCTGTTTGCGTTCCTCTCCTTCCGGGATGCATGGCGGTTCCGCCGCAGCGGCAGAAGCGGCGCCGTTGCGCTGCAGTTGCCGGAGCGGATCAGAAACAGGATTCACGCCGTGATGCGAAGCGGATTGAAGTTCCATTATCTTCTGGCCGGGGCTTTTACCGTCGGTGTTCTGGTGACGGTGCTCGAAAGCGTCTGTACCGGGCAGGTCTATCTGCCGGCGCTGGTGCTGATGTCGCGTGAATTCGGGGCCGGAAGCCGCTGGTTCGGCTATCTGCTGCTCTACAATCTCATGTTCATTCTGCCGCTGCTGCTGCTCTTTCTGGCTGCCTGGCGCGGAACTTCGATGCCGGTGTTCCTGAACTGGAGCAAAAAGAACGTGGTTGCCGGAAAAACGGCGCTCGGCTGTCTTTTCCTGCTACTGGCCGCCCTGATGCTGCTTTGAAACTTATCGGCTGATCGGCTCTTGACCGGCGAGGGTTCCGCGGATGCGGATCGAAATCGGCGGCTGTCCGGCGGGGGAGACGATATCGATGCGGAACTCCTTTTCCACGATTGCCGTGCCGTCGGCCGGAGTCAGCTGGCAGACGGCGAACCATTTGCCCTCGCTTTTTTCCAGCCGGCAGCCGGAATCGGCGGCTGCGGAAAGCTCCACGCCGGATTGGGAAGGCAGCAGCTCGAAGCGGAATTCATACTCCCGGCCGGCTTTCAGCTTTCCGGCATAGAACTGGGCGGAGGGTTTGACTTCGACCAGCGGCTGCGCGGTTCCCTTCAGCTCAAGGCGGATGAAGCGCCGCCCGGCCATATCGGTTTCGACATAGATGGTTTTGGAGAATTTCCCGAAAACGGAATTCGCTTTGACCTGCGTCCGGATTTCGAGTGCCTTGCCGGGCAAAAGTTCCGAAGCGGAGACCTGACTGATCAGACAGCCGCAGGTGGAGCGGATCTTTCGGATTTTAACCGTCTCCCCGGTGGCGTTGACCAGTCTGAAGGTGTGCTCCCGGCTTTCCGCCGCCGGGTAGGCGCCGAAATCGGCCACGCCATTCCCCGACACCTCCAGTCCGCCCGCCGGCAGCCGGCAGCAGAAGAGACATCCCAGAATCATTTGCGATAATATGATTTTATGATTCATGCCGCTGACCGATATTTCCTGTCGAAAGGCTGCCGGCTGATCCGGCAAGTTATTTTCATTTGAAAAGCATGGCAAAAACTGTTTTTGCCGATCCTTGAACTTTTTCCGTCATATAAATTACATGCCGAACGCCGATAACGCAAACGGCAGGTGCAATCATCCCGGCGAACCGGAGGGAGCCGGATTGTCGTTCCGGGAACTCCCGGTGTCT